>DATBEA010000362.1:0-9086 GCA_036276215.1 Usitatibacter sp. | reverse complement strand
ACGACACGATCGTGCGCATGGCGCAGGACTTCAGCCTGCGCTACCCGCTGGTGGACGGGCAGGGCAACTTCGGCAGCGTCGATGGCGACAACGCGGCCGCCATGCGCTACACCGAGATCCGCATGTCGAAGATCGCCCACGAGCTGCTCGGCGACCTCGACAAGGAAACGGTCGACTTCGGGCCCAACTACGACGGCAGCGAGAACGAGCCGCTGGTCCTGCCCGCCAAGTTCCCGAACCTCCTCGTGAACGGCTCCGCGGGCATCGCGGTCGGCATGGCCACCAACATCCCGCCCCACAACCTGGGCGAGGTGATCGATGCGTGCCTGCAGCTGCTGAAGGAACCCGAGACCCCCATCGCGGAGCTGGTGAAGATCATCCCGGCGCCCGATTTCCCCACCGCGGGGATCATCTACGGCGTGGCCGACGTGCAGGAGGGCTACCTCACGGGCCGCGGGCGCGTCGTGATGCGCGCGCGCACCCACGTGGAGGACATGGAGAAGGGATCGCGCCAGGCGATCGTCGTCGACGAGCTTCCGTACCAGGTGGGCGGCGACCAGCTCCTCACCAAGATCGCCGACCTGGTGCGCGAGAAGCGCATCGAGGGCATCTCCGACCTGCGCAACGAGAGCGACAAGAAGGGCACGCGCATCGTGGTGGAGTTGAAGCGCGGCGAGGTCGCCGAGATCGTCCTGAACAACCTCTACAACCTCACGCCGATGGAGTCCGCCTTCGGCATGAACATGGTGGCGCTGGTCGACGGCCAGCCTAGGCTCCTCAACCTGAAGCAGTTCCTCGACGCGTTCCTGCGCCACCGGCGCGAGGTGGTGACGCGGCGCACGGTGTTCGACCTGCGCAAGGCGCGCGACCGCGGCCACATCCTCGAGGGCCTCGCCGTGGCGCTCTCGAACGTGGACGAGGTGATCGCGATCATCAAGGGCGCGGCCACGCCGTCGGCCGCGAAGGCCGAGCTCATGGCTCGTGCCTGGCGCTCCTCGCTGGTCGAGGAGATGCTGCAGCGCGCCGCCGCCGAGCAGTTCCGCCCCGAGTCGCTCCCCAAGGAGTTCGGCCTCGCGCGCATCGGCGAGGGCACGGGCGGCTACAGGCTCTCCGACGCCCAGGCCCAGCGCATCCTCGAGATGCAGCTGCAGCGCCTCACGGGCCTGGAGCAGGACAAGATCCTCGCGGAGTACCGCGAGGTGATCGCGACGGTCGAGGACCTCCTCGACATCCTGGCCCGCCCCGAGCGCGTGACGCAGATCATCGGCGACGAGCTGATCGAGGTGAAGCGCGAGTTCGGCGACGCCCGCCGCAGCGAGATCGTCGTGAACGGCGAGGAGCTCCAGCTCGAGGACCTCATCACCCCCGAGGACGTGGTGGTGACCCTCTCGCAGCAGGGCTACATCAAGGCGCAGCCGCTCGACGAGTACCGCTCGCAGAAGCGCGGCGGGCGCGGCAAGCAGGCGGCCGCGACCAAGGAAGACGACTTCATCGAGAAGCTCTTCATCGCCAACACGCACGACTACGTGCTCTGCTTCTCGAACAAGGGCAAGCTCTACTGGATAAAGGTGTACGAGGTGCCGCAGGGCAGCCGCACCAGCCGCGGCAAGCCCATCGTGAACCTCCTCAAGATGGAGGACGGCGAGCGCATCAACGCGATCCTCTCGGTGAAGGAGTTCAGCGAGGACAAGTACATGTTCTTCGCGACCCAGCAGGGCGTGGTGAAGAAGACCTCGCTCTCGGAATACTCGCGCCCCCGGCCCTCGGGCATCATCGCCGCGGACCTGGACGAGGGCGATTGCCTGGTGGGCGTGGCGCTCACCGACGGCAAGCACGACGTGATGCTCTTCTCCGACGAGGGCAAGGCGGTTCGCTTCGACGAGAACGACGTGAGGCCCATGGGGCGCGGCGCGCGCGGCGTGCGCGGCATGAACCTCGCCAAGGGAGGCAAGGTGATCGCGTTGCTCGTGGCCGAGAACGAGCAGCAGAGCGTGCTCACCGCCACCGAGAACGGCTACGGCAAGCGCACCCCGATCGCGGAGTACACGCGCCACGGGCGCGGCACGCAGGGCATGATCGCCATCCAGACCTCGGAGAGGAACGGCAAGGTGGTCGCCGCCACGCTCGCCGCGGCCGACGATGAGATCATGCTCATCACCTCGGGCGGCGTGCTCATCCGCACCCGGGTGAACGAGATCCGCGAGATGGGCCGCTCCACCCAGGGCGTGACGCTCATCAACCTGGACGAGGGCGAGAAGCTCTCGGGCCTGCAAACCATCATGGATCGTGACGACGAAAATGGCGAAAACGGCAACGGGTCGGGCAACGGCGCGGGCGGCGAAGGCGAAGCCCAGGGCGAAGGCAAGGCCGAAGGCGGCGACGGCGGCCAGGGCGGGGGTGGCGCACCACATTAAGCCCGCGACGCGCATCTTCAACTTCGGCGCGGGGCCGGCGACCATGCCGGTCGAGGTCCTCGAGAAGGCGAAGTGGGAGCTGGTCAACTGGCACGAAGCCGGCATGTCCGTGATGGAGATGAGCCATCGCGGCGCGGAATTCGTGCGCATCGCCGCCGAGGCCGAGGCCGACCTTCGCAAGCTCCTCGGGCTCGGCGCGCGCTACAAGGTCCTCTTCCTGCAGGGCGGGGCCACCATGCAGTTCTCCGGCGTGCCCATGAACCTGCTGCGCGGGAAGAAGCGCGCCGACTACGTGAACACCGGCCAGTGGTCCACCAAGGCCATCGCCGAGGCGAAGAAGTTCTGCGACGTGAACGTCGCGGCCTCGAGCGAGGACAAGAACTTTTCCTACGTGCCCAGGCAATCGGCGTGGCGCCTGTCGAAGGACGCCGCGTACGTCCACGTGTGCACCAACGAGACCATCGGCGGCCTCGAGTTCCACTGGACGCCCGACACGGGCGACGTTCCCCTCGTGGCGGACATGTCGTCGCACATCCTCTCGCGGCCGCTCGATGTCTCGAGGTTCGGGCTCATCTACGCCGGCGCCCAGAAGAACATCGGCCCCGCGGGGCTCGTGGTGGTGATCGTGCGCGAGGACCTCCTGGGCGGCGCGCTCCCCGAGACGCCCAACGTGCTCGACTACAAGCTCATGGCCGAGGCCGATTCGATGCTCAACACGCCGCCTACGTTCTCGGTGTACCTCGCCGGGCTCACGTTCAAGTGGCTGCTCGAGCGCGGCGGCCTCGCGGGCATCGAGAAGCTGAACCTGCGCAAGGCGAAGCGCCTCTACGGGTACATCGACGGGCAGGACTTCTATTCGAACCCGATCGCGAAGGAAGACCGCTCGCGGATGAACGTCCCCTTCAGGCTCCGGGACGACTCGCTCGACGCGAAATTCCTCGCCGAGGCCGAGGCGCGGGGCCTGTCGCAGCTGAAGGGCCACCGGTCCGTGGGCGGGATGCGCGCCTCGATCTACAACGCGATGCCGTTCGAGGGCGTCGAGTCGCTGGTCGAGTTCATGGAAGAGTTCCGGAAGAAGAACGGCTGACCTTGGGCGCCCTCAAGTACCGCGTCGCGGTCTACAACGCGATCTCGGCCCGGGGCCTCGAGCGCTTTCCCGGCGGGAGCTACATCGTCGGCAAGGCGCTCGTCTCGCCCGATGCGATCCTGCTTCGCTCCCACAGCCTCCAGGTTTCGGAGATACCCGCAACCGTGAAGGCCGTGGCGCGCGCGGGCTCGGGCGTGAACAACATCCCGGTGGAGGCGATGAGCCAGCGCGGGGTGCCGGTATTCAACGCGCCGGGTGCGAACGCCAACGCCGTGAAGGAGCTCGTGTTCGCCGCGATGCTCGCCGCGGCGCGTAACCTCGTTCCGGCCGCCGCATACGTGCAGGCGCTCGCGAAAGACGGCGACTTCGAAGCCCGCGTCGAGGAAGGCAAGAAGCAGTTCGCGGGCATCGAGCTGCCGGGCCGCACGCTCGGCGTGATCGGGCTGGGCGCCATCGGCGGGCTGGTGGCCGACACCGCGATCAAGCTGGGGATGAAGGTGCTGGGCTACGACCCCGACATCACCGTGGACAACGCGTGGCGCCTGCCTTCGGCGGTGAAGCGCGCGGCCTCCATCGACGAGGTGGTCAAGGGCTCGGACTTCATCACCCTGCACGTGCCGCTCAACGACAGGACGCGCCACATGATCGACGCGAAGCGCCTCGCGCACGCGCCGGGCCGCCTGGTGCTCCTGAACTTCGCGCGCGACGCCGTGGTGGACGAGGCGGCGGTCGTGAAGGCGCTCTCGGAGAAGCACCTGCGCCGCTACGTGACCGATTTCCCGAGCGAGCAGCTCGCGGGCAACCCGGGCGTGCTCGCCTTCCCGCACCTGGGCGCCTCCACGGAGGAGGCAGAGGAGAACTGCGCGTCGATGGTCGTGGACCAGCTGCGCGCATTCCTCGAGGAGGGCTCGGTCGCCAACGCGGTGAACTTCCCGAGCGTGGAAATGGCGCGCGAGTCGCCGCACCGCATCGCCATCGCGAACGCGAACGTGCCCAACATGCTCGGCCAGATTTCGACTACGATGGCGCAGGCCGGCCTCAACATCCACAACATGGTCAACAAGTCCAAGGGCGAGATGGCGTACACGCTCGTCGACCTCGACAGCGCCGCCGCCCCGGACGTGATCCGGCGCATCGCGCACATTCCCGGCGTCCTCTCGATCCGCGACGTCCCGCACATCACGGCCGGAACATGAGCGAGCCGGCCGACGAGCTGGGGCGCCTGCGCGCGGCCATCGACCGCGTCGACGACGCGATCCTCGAGCAGCTGAACGAGCGCGCGCGGCTCGCTCGCGCCATCGGAACGCTCAAGGTGGGACAGGCCTACCGCCCGGAACGCGAGGCGCAGGTGCTCTCGCGATTGAAGGAGAAGAACCCGGGCCCGCTCGCCGGCGAGACGGTGGCGCTCCTCTTCCGCGAGGTGATGTCGGCGTGCCTCGCGCTCGAGCGCCCGATCACCGTCGCCTACCTCGGGCCCAAGGGCACCTTCAGCGAGCGCGCGGCGCTCAAGCACTTCGGGCTCGCCGCGGCGACGCAGCCCGCCGCTTCCATCGACGAGGTATTCCGCGCGGTGGAGTCGGGCGCCGCCGATTTCGGCATCGTCCCCGTCGAGAATTCCACCGAGGGCGCAGTCGGCCGCTCGCTCGACCTCATGCCGCAGACGCCCATGAAGGTGTGCGGCGAGGTGGTCGTGCGGATCCACCACCACCTCATGTCGATGTCGCAGCCGCGCGATCTGAACGAGATCCGCCGCGTGTTCTCCCACGGCCAGTCGCTCGCGCAATGCCACGAGTGGCTGAACGCGAACCTGCCGCGCGCCGAGCGCGTGGCCGTGTCGAGCAACGCGGAAGCCGCGCGCCGCGCCGCGGGCGAGCAGGGATCGGGGGCGGTCGCCGGCGAGATGGCGGCCGAGCACTACGGGCTCGCGATCCTCGCCTCCAACATCGAGGACGAGCCCAACAACACGACGCGCTTCCTCATCCTGGGCAACTACGAGCCCAGGCCCAGCGGCCGCGACAAGACCTCGATGATCCTCTCGGCGCGCAACCGCGCGGGGGCGGTGTACGAGATGCTCACGCCCTTCGCCACGCGCGGGGTCTCCATGACCAAGTTCGAGTCGCGCCCCTCGAAGGTCGCGATCTGGGAATACCTTTTCTTCGTCGACATCGAGGGCCATCGCGAGGACGCCAACGTGGCCGCGGCGGTGGCCGAGGTCGAGAAGATCGCGGGATACCTCAAGGTCCTCGGCTCCTATCCCACGGCGGTCCTCTGACATGAGCCTCGAAGACCTCGCGCCCGCCAACGTGCGGGCGATCATGCCTTACGTCCCGGGCAAGCCCATCGCGGAGACCGCGCGCGAGCTGGGCATCCCGGAAGCCGACATCCTCAAGATGGCCTCGAACGAGAGCCCGCTCGGACCCTCGCCCAAGGCGGTGGCCGCCATCCGCGGCGCGCTCGATTCGCTCCACTACTATCCGGACGGCAACGGCTTCGAGCTGAAGGAGGTCCTGTCGGCGAAGCTTGGCGTGGACCCTGCCAACCTGGTGCTCGGCAACGGCTCCAACGACGTCCTGGAGCTCGCCGCGCGCGCCTTCCTCACGACCGCGGATTCCGCGGTGCATTCGCAGCACGCGTTCATGGTCTACCCGCTCGCGATCCAGGCGATCGGCGCCAAGGCCATCGTCGTGCCCGCGAAGGAATACGGCAACGACCTGGACGCCATGGCGAAGGCCGTCCGCGCCGACACCAAGATCGTCTTCCTCGCCAACCCGAACAATCCCACCGGCACGTTCAGCGCCTGGGACGAGATCCGCGCGTTCGTGGCGCGCGTACCGCCGCGCGTGCTCGTGGTCCTGGACGAGGCGTACGGCGAGTACCTTCCCGATGCGCTCAAGTCGCCCAGCCCCGGCTGGATCGCCACGTTCCCGAACCTCATCGTCACCCGCACGCTTTCCAAGGCCTTCGGCCTCGCCGGATTGCGCGTGGGCTACGCGGCGGCGAACCCCGCGGTGGCCGAGCTCATGAATCGCGTCCGCCAGCCCTTCAACGTGAACCAGCTGGCGCTCGTCGCCGCCTGCGCCGCGCTGGACGATCGCGAATTCATCGAAAAGTCCCGTGCGGTGAACGCCGCCGGGCTCGAGCAGCTGAAGCGCGGCTTCGAGCGCCTCGGGCTCGAATACATCCCATCGTGGGGCAACTTCATCACCGTGCGCGTGGGCGACGCGCAACGCGTCTACGGCGAGCTCCTCGCCGCGGGCGTGATCGTGCGCCCGATCGCGGGCTACGGCCTTCCGCAGCACTTGCGCGTGACCGTGGGGCTGCCGGAGCACAACGCCCGGTTCCTCGCGCAGCTCGAGCGCTCGCTCGGCGGGGGCAAGGGCACGTGCGCCGCCTGAAATCGGTCGCGGTCATCGGCGTGGGGCTGATCGGCGGCTCGTTCGCGCTGGCCCTGCGCCGCGCGGGCCTCGCGACGAGCATCTCCGGGTTCGACCGCGACGCCGGGCAGCTGCAGCGCGCCATCGAGATGGGCGTGATCGACCGCGCCGCCGAGTCGGCCTCCGATGCCGCGCGCGGCGCGGGCCTCGTGATGGTGGCGGTTCCCGTGCGCGCCATCGGCCCGGTGCTCCATGACGTGGCGCTGGCGCTCGAGCCGGATGCCGTGGTCACCGATGCGGGCAGCACCAAGGCCGAGGTCGTTCGCCTCGCGCGCTCCGAGCTTCGCGAGCGCTTCCCGCGCTTCGTGCCCGGGCATCCCATCGCCGGCCGCGAGACGAGCGGCGTGGAGAGCGCGACCGCCGAGCTCTTCCGGGGCGCACGCGTGGTGCTGACACCGGTCGCGGAGACCGCCGCGCCGGCGCTGGCCCTCGTGCGCTCGGCGTGGGAAGGCGCGGGCGCTCGCGTAGCCATTGCCGCCGCCGAGCACCACGATCGCGTGTTCGCCGCCGTGAGCCATTTGCCGCACATCCTTTCCTTCGCGCTCGTCTCCGACATCGCCTCGCGCTCGGACGCCGCCGAGCTCCTGGAATTCGCGGGCGGGGGCTTTCGCGACTTCACGCGCATCGCGGCGAGCTCCCCCGAGATGTGGCGCGACATCGCCATGCAGAACCGCGAGGCGCTCCTCGCGGAGCTCGACCGCTTCGGTGCGCGGCTCGCGGTCTTCCGCGAGCTCATCGACAAGGGCGAGGGCGCCGGCCTCGAGCGGCTCATGGCCGAGGCGCGCGCCGCCCGCCAGGCCCTGGCGCCTCCCACGCGCCGTGTCCCGGGCGAGTAGCGTGGACGCGCTCGACCTCGCGCCGGTGCGGCGGGCGGCCGGCGTGCTTCGCCTGCCGGGCTCCAAGAGCATCTCCAATCGCACGCTGCTCCTGGCCGCGCTCGCGAGCGGCACCACCGAGCTTGCCGCGCTCCTCGATTCGGACGACACGCGCGTGATGCGCGAGGCGCTGCGCACGCTGGGCGTGCAGGTGGAGCGCATCGGCGGCGATGAGCACCTGCGGGTGCGCGGCATCGGGCTCGCGGCGGGATTTCCCAACGCGAACGCCGAGCTCTTCCTCGGCAATGCCGGGACCGCCTTTCGCCCGCTCACCGCGGCGCTGGCGCTCGGCAACGGCCGCTACGCGCTCTCGGGTGTCGCGCGCATGCACGAGCGCCCCATCGGCGATCTCGTCGACGCATTGCGCCTCGCGGGCGCCGACATCGCCTATCGCGCCCGCGAGGGCTATCCGCCGCTCGCGATCGGGCCGCGTCGCACGGGCGGCGCGCCGGCGCTGCGCGTGCGCGGCGACGTCTCGAGCCAGTACCTCTCGGCGCTCCTCATCGCGCTGGGCTGGAAGGGCGAGGGCACGCGCATCGACGTGGAAGGCAGCCTCATCTCGCGTCCCTATGTCGAGCTCACGCTGGGCCTCATGCGCCGATTCGGGGTCGAGGTGGCGCGCGAGGGCTGGAGCACCTTCTCGATCCCCCGCGGCGCGGGCTACGCCTCCCCGGGCCGCATCGACGTGGAGGGCGACGCCTCGTCGGCCTCGTACTTCCTCGCCGCCGGTGCGCTGGGCGGCGGTCCCGTTCGCGTCGAGGGCGTCGGCGCCGACAGCCTCCAGGGCGACGTGCAGTTCGCGCGCGTGCTCGAGCGCATGGGCGCGCGCATCTCCATGGGGCCCGCGTGGATCGAGGCCGCCGCGGGAACGAAGCTCTCGGGCATCGACTTCGACGCGAACCTCATTCCCGATGCCGCGATGACGGCGGCGGTCCTCGCGCTCTTCGCCGAAGGTCCCACGGTGATCCGCAACATCGCGAGCTGGCGCGTGAAGGAAACGGACCGCATCGCCGCCATGGCGACCGAGCTGCGAAAGTTCGGCGCGGCGGTCGAGGAGGGGGAGGACTTCATCGCCATAAAGCCGCCTGGCGCGAGAGGCGAGACGCGAGGTGAGCCGCCGGTCGCGGTGGACACCTATGACGACCACCGCATGGCGATGTGCTTTTCCCTCGCGGCCTTCGGTCCCTCGCGAGTCCGGATCAACGACCCGGGCTGCGTGTCCAAGACATTCCCCGCGTACTTCGATGAGTTCCAGCGCCTCGTCGCCTGACACGGT
>DATBEA010000361.1:0-4137 GCA_036276215.1 Usitatibacter sp. | reverse complement strand
GGACGGCGTCACGACCAAGGATGGCGCGACGCTGCTGGCCGCGGGCTCGGGTTGGACGGTCACGCACGCCGCGGATTTCAACGCGGACCTCAAGTCGGACTTGCTCTTCCGCCACACGGATGGCCGCGTCGCGATGTGGCTCATGGATGGCCTCACGCCGACCGCGCAAGCCGAGATCCTTCCCGCGGGCACGGGCTGGACCGCGAGGCGTGTAGGCGACTTCAATGCCGACCTCGAGATGGATATCGCGTGGCAGCACGAGGACGGCCGCATCGCCGTCTGGCTGATGGATGGAACGACCCCCATCGGGAGTGCCGAGATCCTCGGGCCTGGAACCGGATGGACGCTGGACGGCCTGGGACCCTGACCGCGGCACGTTGATCCCCCGCATATAATCCTCGCATGAAAGCGATCGCGAAACGCGCGCGGGCGGAGCCGCCCGTCCTGTCTCCGGAGGCGCACCGGTTCGCCGACGAAGGCTACGTGAACCTGCGCGGCGCCTTCGCGAACGTCGATGCGTTCAACCGCGTGATCGAGGGCATCGTGCGCGAGAATGCCTCGAAGCCCGTGTTCATGCGCTACGAGAAGTTCTTCACGCTGGACGAGGTCGGGTTCACTTACGAGAAATTCGCGAGTACCTCGTATATGCTGCGCCTGCCGGAAATACACGCGCTGTCGGCCGAGCTCCTGGGCCTCATCGATGCGTGCCGCTTCGAGGACCGGCTCGCGGCCCTCCTGCCGGGCGCGCCGCGCATGGAGCTGCTTCAATCGCTCTACTTCCCGTTCTCGAGCAACCAGGCGTCGCACTCCGACAAGTATCTCGTGAGCCCGCGGCCCTACAAGCGCGAGACGCTGTGCGGGCTATGCCTTGCCCTGGACGGGAGCTCGCGGCTGAATGGCGCGCTCTTCGGTTGGAGCGGCTCGCACAAGGTCACGGTGAAGCCGCAGCTTGCGGACTATCCCAAGTACGGCGATTACTCGCGCGACCTCTCGGTCACCATGGCGAACGCGGGCCTCAAGCCGCGCTTCATCTATGCCGAGCCCGGGGACGTCGTGGTGTGGGCGAGCGACTTCGTGCACGGGGGCGCCTCGCCGTTGGTCCCCAATATCCCGCGCCGTTCCCTGGTCCTGCACTACGGGGCGCCTGCCGAACGATGAAGGTACGGCTGCACGTCGGTCCCCACCGGACCGGCACGACTTACATCCAGTACGCGGCTTTCGCCAATCGCGAGGCGCTGGCCGAGGCCGGCGTGCTCTTCATCAACAAGCCAGCGCAATGCGTGGGAATCCCGCGCGCGCTTATCGCGCTGGATGCCGAGGGCGCGCTCGGGATGTTCGACCAGCTCCTGGCCGAGGCGCGCTCCGAGATCGCCGGAGCGGCGAAGGCGCAGGCGGTCCTTTACTCCTCGGAGGTTTTCTTCGAGGCGGATCCCAGGCAGCGCCCGCAATACGAGGCGGCGTACGCGAAGTTCCTCGAAGGCCTTGGGAAGCGCGGGCACGAGGTCGAGATTGTCTTCGTCGAGCGCGACCTCGAGGACCTGCTCACCTCCAACGCGCTGCTCCAGACCTCGATGGGCAACCTGCGCTACGTCGGCCCGAGCGCCACGGCATTCCTCGAGTACGTCGAGACCTATTCGTGGCTCAAGTCGATGTACTTCGCGAGCGGGGGCACGCTGCACCTTGATTTCGCCGCGCTCACGGCTTCGGGCGACCTGTTCGCCAACTTCACGAAGGCGGGCCTCGGCGTGTCGCTCGCCTCGCCGCGCTCCATCGATCCGTCCATCGATGCGCGCAACTCGCTCACCGACCGGCAGGTGGCGCGCGGCCTGCTGCTGGCGCCCATTGTGAACTGGCTCGAGCTCTTCGGCTCCGTGCCGCGCTTCGAGCTCTTCAATGCGGCCCAACCCCTGCGCCCACCGGTTTCCGAAGCGCTCCTCGACGAGGTCGTGGCGAACGTCCCGATGCTTCGCGATACGTTTCGCGCGGTGGCGCGCAACGCCATCGACTCCTTCGTGAAGCACCATGGGGTCGCGACGGCCGCGTAGCTTCCTCGCGCGGGCCGCTTTCCTGGCCGCGTGCGCTGGCCTGGCGCGGGGAGCCGATCCGCCGTACGTCGTGGGCGCCTTGTACTTCGGGTCGTTCGCGCCGAGCGCGAGGGAACTGGCCGAGGGCACCGAGCGGGTCTACGGCCGCAAGGGCGACTGGTGGGGCGGCGTGCGCGATTTCCACGGCGACGCGGGCGTGAAGCAGGACTCGCGTGGATGGAGCGGCGATTTCCCGGAGTTGAAGCCCGCCATCGGCTACTACGACCAGTCATCGGCATCCACGCTCGAGCAGCACATCCGGCAGGCCTCCGACGCCGGCCTTTCCTTCTTCGCGTTCTATTTCTACTGGAGCCGGGCCAAGCAGGGCGAGCGCCAGCCCGAGGCGCTGCATTCTTTCCTGGCGGCTCGCGATCCCGCGGGTTTTCGCTTCGACCTCGTCCTCTACTCGCATCCCTGGGATGACGACATGGCGGTCGCGGGCGAGGACTACCAGGTGCTCGCGCGACGCCTCGTGGATTATTTTGCGAACCCCCGTTACCTCAGGCTTCCCGGCGGGCGGCCCGTGTTCGTGATCGGCGATACGGGCAACCTGCGTGCGCCCGACGGCTCGCGCTGCCACGCGGATACCTGCAACGCGCAGGCCGCGGACCGGCTGGTCGAGGCGATCGAGCGCATTTCGGGCGAGCGCGGGGTGCAGGCGCCGTTCGTGCAGGTGCAGGCCGGGGCGCGCGGCTGGAAAGTCATGAAGCGCGCGCAGGGCGTCATGTGCGCCGTGCCGCCCTTCAACGTGGGCCCGGCCACGCCTTATCCGCGCTTCGAGCCCTCGGTGTTCGCGGACCTTGCAAGCCTCGGCAAGCCCGTGAGCCCCTGCATGCTCGAGAACTTCGACGAGCGGCCGCGCCAGGACATCGCGATCGCCGAGCGCGGAACCGTGCGGCGTCTCGTGGGCAAGACCGACGAGGCCTTCCTGCACAACCTCGATGCCGCGCGCCGTTTCTCCGATGGGCAATGGGCGCGCGACCACGATCCCTCCGAGCGCATCGTCTATCTCTACGCGTGGAACGAGTGGCACGAGGGCGGCATCCTCGAGCCCAACGCCGCCACCGGGGCCCACGACCTCGACCTCGTCTCGAAGGCCTTCGGGCTTCCTCGCAAACCGTCGCCTTGCCTCGACCAGGGCAAGTGCCTGATGCCCTAGGGCGGCTCGAAAAGCCCCAGCGACTCCAGGCGCTCGAAAAGATAGGCCTCGGCGGCTTCCACCGCGAGCGAGCCCGCATCGACGCGGATCTCGGCCGCCTCGGGCGCCTCGTAGGGCGCGCCCACGCCGGTGAAGTTCGCGATCTCGCCGCGGCGCGCCTTCGCGTAGAGGCCCTTGGGATCGCGCGACTCGGCGACCGCGAGCGGCGTGTCGACGAACACCTCGATGAACTCGCCGGGCTCGACGAGGCCGCGGACCATGCGCCTTTCGGCGCGGAAGGGCGAGATGAACGCCGCGATCACGATCACGCCCGCGTCCACCATGAGCTTCGCCATCTCGCCCGCGCGCCGGATGTTCTCGACGCGATCCTCGGGCGTGAACCCCAGGTCCTTGTTGAGGCCGTGGCGCACGTTGTCGCCGTCGAGCACGTAGGTGCGAAGCCCCATGGCGTGCAGGCGCGCTTCCAGGCGCGAGGCGAGGGTGGACTTGCCCGCGCCGGGAAGGCCCGTGAGCCACACGACGGCGCTTCGATGGCGCTGCGCCCGCCGGCGCTGGGCCTTGTCCACCTTCATCGCTTGCCACTGGACGTTGGCCGAGCGGCGCAGCGCGAAGCGCAGCATCCCCGCGCCGACCGTGGCGCCGGTGATGCGGTCGACGAGGATGAACCCGCCGGTATCGCGGTTTTCCTCGTACGGGTCGAAGGCGATGGGCCGGTCGAGCTCGATCTCGCACGAGCCGACCTCGTTCATGGCGAGGGTGTCGGTCGCGATCTTCTCCAGCGTGTCGACGTTCAGCTTGTGCCGCACGGGCGACACGGTGGCGATGGCGCTTCGCGTGCCGCACTTCACGAGGTAGTCGCGCCCGCGAAGGAGGGGCTCGTCGCCGATCCATATG
>DATBEA010000360.1:0-1654 GCA_036276215.1 Usitatibacter sp. | reverse complement strand
GCCGTTGGCGGGTTGGACCAGCATCGGCATTCCCGGCGGCAGCTGCGTGACGACCTGGCCTTCGAGCCCCCCGGACGACCGGATGTTGGTGTTTCCCTTCGAGATCGTGCGCGCGCGGCGCCAGTCTGCGTTCTGCGAGATTGGGGGCGCGTGGCCCTTCGGCGCCGGAGAGGGCTTCGCCGCCGCGGAGAGTTTCGAAGCGGGCTTCGCCGCCGCGGGAGCCGGTGGCGTGGCGGCGGCATACACGGGCTCCTCGCCGCATTGCGCGAAGATCTCGTCGAGCTCGGGCGCGTAGGGCGATAGCTCGATGGCGATTCGCTGGCTCTCGCGCGGCCATCCGGGCGGCAGCGCCACTTCCTGGTCGATCGCGATGGACGCGCAGCGGCGCAGCATCCCGGGAGAGAGCCCGCGCGTGAGCACGTCGCCGAAATCGTCGATCTCCCAGTCGGCCGCGATGTCGCTTCGTTGCGGGGTGCCGTCGGGCTTCACGCCCACGCACGTGAGGCGTGGAAGCTCCTTCGGTCCCACGCCGCCGGCGGGATCCTTCAACGGCGCGTTGGCGAGCTCGATGGCGATGCTGTCCTTCGCCTTCTGGCAGGAGAAGTAGACCGACGACACGATGCGGTCGCGTCCCGCGTCGGTCGACTGCGCAGTGAGCCAGATGGCGACCTTGATCGATCCCATGACCGGATGAACGAGGTCGCGCACTTCCCATTTCGCCGAGGATGCGGCGGCCTTCTGCTTGCCCAGCGCGGCGATGGCATCGTTCGCCGGCGCGGCAAGCGACGGGAATGAGGCGAGGATGAAAAAGAGGAGCAGGGCGCGTCGCACCCGGGAATTCTAGTCCGGCTTCGGCGCGCGCGCCTTATTCGCCGTCGATCCAGGTGCGCGTGACGGAAAAGTCGGCTCCGAGAGCCACCAGGCTCGCGCGATGGCCGGGAGCGATGCGGCCCAGCTCCCCGCCCAGGCCCAGGAACCGCGCGGGGTTCGTGCTCGCCATTCGCGCGGCTTCCTCGAGAGGAACGCCGAGCATCGCGACCGCGTTGCGCACGGCGCTCGCCATGTCGAGTGCGGAGCCGGTGAGCACGCCGCTTTCGTCCACGCAGCGCCCATCCTCCACGAGGATCCGGCGGCCCTGCAGCATGAAGGACGTCATCCCGGTCCCGACGTTGGCCATGGCGTCGGTCACCAGCATGAAGCGCTGGTGGCCCTTGCAGGCGAGCGCGATGCGAAGCGCGGCCGGATGCACGTGGTGGCCGTCGACGATGATGCCGCACCAGCACGCGGGGTCGGCGAGCGCGGCGCCCGCGGCGCCCGGCTCGCGGTGGCCGAAGGGCGACATCGCGTTGAAGAGGTGGGTTATTCCCGTCACGCCGTTGCGAAGCGCCTCGCTCACCTCGTCGAAGGTTCCGTTGGTATGCCCCGCCGAGATCACGACGCCCTCGTTGGCGAGGTGGCGGATGGTGGCGAGGGGGGTCATCTCGGGGGCGAGGGTCACCATCGTGCGGCCCAGCTGCAGCGACGAGAGCAACGCCATGTCGCGCGCGTCCAGGTCGCGGATCTTGGTCGAGTCGTGGGCTCCCTTGCGCAGCTCGTTGATGAAGGGCCCCTCGATGTGGATGCCCGCCACTCCCGGCACGCCCTCCTGGATCGC
>DATBEA010000359.1:0-11173 GCA_036276215.1 Usitatibacter sp. | reverse complement strand
AGGCGGGGGTCTGATGCTGGTGGAGAAGGACGTGGCGCGGATACTCATCGCCGACGACGAGGCGCCGGCGCGGGCGCGCCTGCGCGACCTGCTGGACGAATGCCGCGAGGGCTTCCCGCTCGCCATCGTGGACGAGGCGCGCAACGGCCGCGAGGTGCTCGAGGTCCTGAACCGGGAGAAGATCGACATCGTCCTCCTGGACATCCGCATGCCCGAGATCGACGGGATGGAGGCCGCGCGCCATATCGCCGGCATGGAGGAGCCGCCCTCGATCATCTTCACCACCGCGTTCGACACGTACGCCATCAAGGCCTTCGAGGTGAACGCGATCGACTACCTGTTGAAGCCCATCCGGGCGGAGCGCCTGCTGGGCGCGCTCAACAAGACCCGCGCGGCGCCCAAGCCCTCGCGCGAGGCGCTGGACGCCGCCGCCAACCAGCCGCGCCGGCACCTGTCCGTGCACGAGCGCGGCAAGATCATCCTGGTGCCGCTCGCCGACGTGCTCTACCTGCGCGCCGAGCTCAAGTACGTGACCGTGCGCACCACCGAGCGCGAATACCTGGTCGAGGAATCCCTCACGCGGCTCGAGGAGGAGTTCGTCGACGCCTTCGTGCGCGTGCACCGCAACTGCATCGTGGCGCGCTCGGCCATCGCCGGCTTCGAGCGCAACGCCGAGGACACCGACTCCGGCTGGGCGGTGGTGGTGAGGGGGACGGGCGAGAAGCTGCCGGTGAGCCGGCGGCAGCATCACGTGGTGAAACAGTTCAGGTAAAACGGGGACAGACCACGTTTTCCGGGCATCTCGGCCGCTCGTGCAGCCGGCGGAAAACGTGGTCTGTCCCCGTTTTTACTCCCAGTACGGGGGATCCCCGAACGTCTTCCTCAGGAAATCGATGAAGAACTTCACCTTCGCGGGCAGGAGCCGGCGCTCCGGATAGACCGCGTAGATGTTGTTGCCGGGGAAGGCGAAGTCGTCGAGCACCGTGGCGAGGCGCCCGCGCTTCACTTCCTCGCTCACTTCCCAGGCGCTGCGCCATGCGAGGCCCTCGCCGGCGATGGCCCAGCGCGTCAGCACCTCGCCATCGTTGCATTGCAGGTTGCCCGCGACCTTGACGGAGATGGGCTTGCCCTTGTCGAGGAAATGCCAGGAGTCGGCGACCCCGTCCTCGGTGCTCGTGACGAGGCAGTTGTGCCGGGCGAGCTCGGCCAGCGTGCGCGGCTTGCCCGCGCGCTTGAAGTAGGCGGGCGAGCCGCACACGACGCGATGGTTGCGCGCGAGCTTCGCCGCGATCAGGTCCGCGCTCTTCATGTCGGCGATGCGGATCGCGAGGTCGAAGCGCTCGTTCTTCAAGTCCACGAGCCGCTCCGACAGGTGCAGCGTGATCGCGAGGTTCGGGTGCTCGGCGATGAAGGCCGAGAGGTGCGGCGCGATGTGCTTGCGCCCGAAGGCGGTCGGCGTGGTGATGATGAGGCGTCCCGATGCGCTCTTCGCTCCCACCGTGAGCGCGTCCTCGGCGCTTCGCAGCTCACCCAGCAGCCTGTGGCAGTCCTCGTAGAAGGTCGTGCCCTCGGGCGTGAGCGTCACCTTGCGCGTCGAGCGCTTGAAGAGCTTCACGCCCAGGCGCTCCTCGAGCTGGTCGATGCGCCGGCCCACCATCGCGGGCGTGATGCCTTCTTCCCGCGCCGCCGCCGAGAGGCTGCCGCGTTGGGCGACCTCGACGAACGTCGTGAGCTCCTTGAATCGGTCCATCAGCGGAAGTATGAAACGTGGTGAGTGGTACCCGCTATTTACACCATGCCGATGCGGGAATCAATGACTACGCGACGCCCGCCTCCGCGGCCTGCCGGTCGGCGTGGTAGCTCGAGCGAACGAGCGGCCCGCACGCGGCGTGGGTGAAGCCCAGCCGGGCCGCCTCTTCCCCGAGGACGCGAAACTCGTCGGGATGCACGTAGCGCGCCACCGCCAGGTGGTGCTTCGAAGGCTGCAGGTACTGCCCCACCGTGAGCATGTCGACCTGGTGGTTGCGAAGGTCGCGCATGACTTCGACGATCTCCTCGAACGTCTCGCCCAGGCCGACCATGAGCCCCGATTTCGTGGGCACCGCGGGATGGCGCGACTTGAAGTCGCCGAGGAGCTTCAACGAGTGCGCATAGTCGGAGCCCGGCCGCGCCTGCCGGTAGAGCCGCGGGACGGTCTCGAGGTTATGGTTCATCACGTCGGGCGGCGCCTCGTCGAGGATCGCGAGCGCCCGGTCGAGGCGGCCGCGGAAGTCCGGCGTGAGGATCTCGATGCGCGTGCGCGGCGACACCCTGCGCACCTCGCGGATGCAGGCGACGAAGTGGCCCGCGCCCCCGTCGCGCAGGTCGTCGCGGTCCACGCTCGTGACCACCACGTACGAGAGCTTCATCTTCGCGATGGTCTCGGCGAGGTGGCGCGGCTCCTCGGCGTCGAGCGGATCGGGCCGGCCATGCGCCACGTCGCAGAACGGGCAGCGCCGCGTGCACAGGCTTCCCATGATCATGAAGGTCGCGGTGCCGTGGCCGAAGCACTCGCCGATGTTCGGGCACGAGGCTTCCTCGCAGACGGTGTGCAGCTTCGCGTCGCGCAGCGCGCGCTTGATCTCCTGGAAGCGCTCGCCGCCCCCGGCGCGCACGCGGATCCACTCCGGCTTGCGCAGGGGTTCCGACGGCACCACCTTGATGGGGATGCGGTCGGTCTTCAGCGCGCGCTTGCGTTCGAGCTTGAGGTCGTCTCCAGGCATTTCTCGAGGTGTCGCGACAGTTTTTGCTGCACTGCATCCATTTTATCAGTGACACCCAGGTCCGCGAGCCGGGTGCAGGCAAGGCCCGGGTAGCCGCACGGGTCGATGCGCGCGAAGGGCTCGAGGTCCACGCCGCAATTCAGCGCGAGGCCGTGATAGCTGCAGCCGCGCGCGATGCGAAGCCCGATGGCGGCGACCTTCGCTTCGCCCACGTACACGCCCGGCATGCCGGTGCGCCGCTCGCCGCGAATGCCGTACTCGTCGAGGAGCGCGATGAGGGAGGCCTCCAGCCGGCGCACCAGCTCCTTCGCGCCCAGTCCCCGGCGGCGAAGGTCGAGCATCACGTAGGCGATCGCCTGTCCCGGGCCGTGGTAGGTCACCTGCCCGCCGCGATCGGTCGCGATCACCGCGATCTCCCCGGGCGAGATCACGTGCTCGCGGCGCCCGGCGAGCCCCAGCGTGTACACCGGCGGATGCTCGCAGAGCCAGAGCTGGTCGGGTGTGTCCGGCCCGCGGGCCTGGTTGAACGCCTGCATGGCGCGCCAGGCCGGCTCGTAGCGGACGAGGCCCAGCGCGCGGCGGATCAAGGCGCGACCTAGGCCGCGACCGCGCTCGAGTTCCGCAGCCGCGCCTTGTATTCCTGGTAGGCCGCGTGCATGCGGCGGAAGGCCGGGCCGGGCTTGCCGTCGCCCACGGGCTTGCCGTCGATCGCCGTCACGGCGAGCACTTCCTTGGTCGAGGACGAGAGCCACACCTCGTCGGCCGCGCGCATCTGCGCCTCGGTGATGGGCCGCACCTCGAGCTTCAACGCCCCGTCGCCGGCGAGCTTCGAGAGCAGCTCGTAGGTGATGCCGAGCAGGATCAAGTGATCCTTGGGCGCCGCGGCGACCACGCCGTCCTTCACGATGAAGACGTTCGACGCGGAAGCCTCGGTCACGTGGCCGTCCCGGATGAGGATGGTCTCGGCGGCGCCCGCGTCCGCGGAGATCTGGCGCGCGAGCACGTTGCCCAGGAGCGACGTGGACTTCACGTGGCACTTTTCCCAACGGAAGTCGCGCGCCGTCACGCAGGCCACGCCCTTCTCGATCGCGTCCTTCGAGGGCGAGGCGAGCGGGTAGCACATCATGAAGACGGTGGGCTCGAGGTCCTTGGGGATCACGTGGTCGCGCTTCTGCGGCGCGCCGCGCGTGACCTGGATGTACACCGACTGGTTGCCCGGGTGGTGCGCGAGGAGCTCGCGGGTGAGCGCGATCCACTCCTCGACCGTGTGCGGGTTCGCCAGGCGGATCTCGTCCATGGATCGCTGCAGGCGCTCGAAGTGCTCGCGTGCGTGCAGGGGCACGCCGCCGTAGACGGGAATCACCTCGTAGACGCCGTCGCCGAAGATGAACCCGCGATCGAGGGGAGAGATGCGGATCTCGTCGATGGGTGCCAGCTTGCCGTTGAAATGCGCGATGGAAGTGTTCATGACGAGCGAGTGAAGAGGAGTCTCAGGGTGTCCCAGCCGCGGGAGAGGAAGCCGCCGACCGGGACGTCCTCGAGGGCCACGACCGGGTACTCGGCGATGGGCGCGTTGTCGCGGGTGAGCTTGATTATCCCCGCTTTCTGGCCCGCGGCAAGCGGGGCGATGAAGGGCTGGCGCGTCTCGAGCTCGGCGGCCAGGCCGTTGAAGCGATCGCGCGGAAGCGTGAGCCAGATGTCGTGGTCGAACCCGAGCGAGACTCGCGACTCGGTGCCGCGGAAGACGCCCGAAGAGCCGATCGCCTGGCCTTTGCGGTAGAGGAGCCGTGTCTCGTACGCCTGGAAGCCGAAGTTGAGCAGCTTCTGGCTCTCGGAAGTGCGAAGCCCGTCCGATTGCGCGCCGAGCACCACCGAGACCAGGCGCCGCCGGCCCCGCTTGGCGCTCGCCACGAGGCAATAGCCCGCGGCTTCGGTGAAGCCGGTCTTCATGCCGTCGACGGTGGGATCGGTCCAGAGGAGCCGGTTGCGGTTGACCTGCGTCACGTGGTTGAAGGTGAACTCGCGCTGCGAATAGAGGGCGTAGCGCTCGGGGAAATCGCGGATCAAGGCCGCCGCGAGGACCGCCAGGTCGCGCGCCGTCGAGAAATGCCCGGCCGTGGGCTCGCCCGTCGCGTTCGCGAAGTGCGTGCCGGTGAGGCGCATGCGCTCGGCCTGGCTGTTCATGAGCGCCACGAAGGCCTCCTGGCTCCCCGCCACCGCGTCGGCGAGCGCCATGGCGGCGTCGTTGCCCGACTGGACGACCATCCCCGCGAGAAGGTCGGCGACCTTAGCGGGCTTTCCGGCCTCGAGGAAGGTACGCGCGCCGGGCGCCTTCGACGCGGCCGGCGAGACCACGACGCTCGCCTGCGGGTCGAGCTTGCCGCTCTTCATCGCGTCGAACACGAGGTACGCCGTCATGAGCTTGGTGAGCGAGGCGGGCTCGACGCGGTCGGTGTCGTTGGCCGCCGCGAGGGTCACGCCGGAAAGCAGGTCCACCAGCGCGTAGGCGCGCGCGGCGATGGGCGGGGGCGTGAGCGATTGCGCTCCCGCGGCCGTCGCGCACGCGAGCAGCAGGATGGGCAGGAGGCGTTTCATCGGTTCGTGGTCGAAGCGGCGGAGCCCAGCGTCACGCGGACTTTTTCGGCGATGGCCTCGGCTTCCGCGCGATTGCGGTATGGGCCCAGGCGCACGCGGTACAGCCCGTCATGGGCGGACACGTCGAGCGGCTCATTGTTCCAGGAGAGCTCGCGCGCGGTCTTGTCGCGGAACGTCTCGGCGCTGTCGCGGCTCGAGAAGGCGCCCAGCTGCAACCACAGGCCGTGGCCTTCCTCGACCACCATGTTGGTCTCCACCGATGCCGGCTGCGGCGTGGGCGAGGGCTTCGCGGCCGCGGCCCCCGGGGAAAAGATGCGCTCGACCTCGACCGTGCCGCTGCCGGGGCCGGCGATGCCGATGCGTGAGGCGGCGGCGTAGGAGAGGTCGATGATGCGGTTGGAGTGAAAGGGACCGCGGTCGTTGATCCGCACGACGACCGACTTGCCGTTCTTCAGGTTCGTGACCTTCGCGTAGCTCGGGATCGGCAGCGTCGGATGCGCGGCGGTCATCGCGAACATGTCGTAGGGCTCGCCCGAGGCGGTCTTCTGCCCCTGGAACTTGCGCCCGTACCACGAGGCGATGCCGCGCTCGCGGGTGGGCTCCTTGTTCAGCACCGGGGTGTAGGTCTTGCCGAAGACCGTGTACGGCCGGTTGGCGTAGCGGTGATAGGGCTCGTCGCGCGCGACGGCGTCGGGCACGTCGGCCAGGTTCGAGGGCACGCTCTCGGGCGGGCCGTCGTCGGAATAGTAGGACGGCGCCTTGGTGGCGGGTCCATGCTTCGGCGTCACCGCGCATCCCGCCAGCACGAGCGCCGCGGCCACGACGATCGCACCGCGGACCCCGGGCCTCGCGCCTCGCACCTCGTGCCTCAACTCGCCACCAGCTGCTTGTGCGTCGAGATCGACATGAGGATGCCGAACCCCGCGAGCATCGAGAGCAGCGCCGTGCCGCCATAGCTGATCATGGGCAGCGGGACCCCGACCACCGGGAGGATTCCGCTCACCATTCCCATGTTCACGAACGCGTAGGTGAAGAACGTGAGCGTGATCGCGCCGGCCGTGAGCCGCGCGAAGACGGTCGAGGCGTTGGCCGCGATCATGAGGCCGCGCACGATGATGAGCATGTACAGGATGATGAGGATCACGTTCCCGGCGAGGCCGAACTCCTCGCCGAAGACCGCGAGGATGAAGTCCGTCGAGCGCTCGGGCACGAAGTCGAGCTGCGCCTGGGTGCCGTTCAGCCATCCCTTGCCGAGCACGCCGCCCGAGCCGATGGCGATGATCGACTGGATGATGTGGTAGCCCGCGCCCAGCGCGTCCCCGTTGGGATCGAGCAGCATGAGGAAGCGCTTCCTCTGGTAATCCTTGAGGAGCGGCCAGACGAGCGGCACCGCGGCCATCGCGCCCACGAACATCGAGATCAGCACCTTCCACGACAGGCCCGCGAGGAAGATCACGAAGAATCCCGAGGCGAACACCAGGAGCGCCGTCCCCAGGTCGGGCTGGCGCTCGATGAGCGCCACGGGAATGAGGAGCAGCACGGCGGCCACCACGAAATCGCGCGCGCCGAGGCCCGACTCGCGGCGGTGGAAGTACCACGCGAGCATGAGCGGCACCGCGATCTTCATGATCTCCGAAGGCTGGATCGTGGTGAAGCCCAGGTTCAGCCAGCGGCGCGCCCCGTTGCGCCACTCGCCGAAGAGGGCCACGCCCACCAGCAGGGCCAAGCCCATCAGGTACGCCGGGACCGCGAGGCGCATCAGCACCTGCGGGTGGATCTGGGCGAAGAGCCACAGCGCGAAGAGCGCCATCGCGAGGTTGCGGCCCTGGCTGATCGCCCGGTCGAACGAGGCTCCCGAAGCCGAATAGACGACGGTGAGGCCGAGCGCCAGCGTAAGCGCCAACGCCGACATGAGCGGGCCGTCGATGCGCCGGACGAGGGCATCGAAGATGCGGCTAATCATGCTCGTCGCCTTCCTCGCCCGGGTCGAGCGGCTTGGGCGCCGCCGGCTTCTTGCCGAGGAGGTAGTAGTCGAAGACCTGGCGCGCGATCGGGCCCGCGGTGGTGCCGCCGTGCTGGCCGTTCTCCACCAGGATCGCCAGGGCGATCCTCGGGTTGTCGGCGGGGGCGAAGGCGATGAAGAGCGCGTGGTCCCAGTGCTCGCGCTTCAGGTGCTTCTCGTCGTATTTCTCGTTCTGCTTCATGCCGACCACCTGCGCGGTGCCGGTCTTGGCGGCGATCGGGTAGGGCGCGCCCGCGGCCGCGGAAGCCGCGGTCCCCCCGGGCTTGGTCACGTCGGTCATGGCGTCGCGAATGAACGCGATGTTCTCGGGCCTCGCCACGGGCTCGTCCTTCGTGGCCGCGTCGGCCACGGCGCGGATCTCCTGGGTCTTCGCGTCCTGGACCGCTTTCAGGAGGTGCGGGTGGACCGGCACGCCGTTGTTGGCGATCGTGGCCACGGCGGTCGCGAGCTGCAGCGGCGTGGCGAGCATGTAGCCCTGGCCGATGCCCACGCTCACCGTGTCGCCCGCGTACCACTTCTGGTGGAAGCGCTGCTGCTTCCATTCCTGCGAGGGTGCGATCCCCGCGAGCTCGCCATCGATGTCGATGCCGCTCCTCGAGCCGAACCCCAGGCGCGAGAGGAAGGTGTGGATCGCGTCGATGCCCAGCTCGTTGGCGAGGCCGTAGTAGTACGTGTCGCACGAGACCACGATGGACTTGTGCATGTTCACCATGCCGTGGCCCTCGTGCTTCCAGTCGCGGTAGCGGTGGGGCACGCCGGGAAGCGCGAAGTAGCCGGGGTCGGAGATGGTGAATTCCGGGGAGCGCTTGTGGAACTCGAGGGCGGCGAGCGCCATGAACGGCTTGATGGTCGAGCCCGGCGGGTACTGGCCGCGCAGCGCCCGGTTGTTGAGCGGCTTGTCGGGCGAGTTGTTGAGCGCGTCCCAGTTCTGCGGGTCGATCCCGTCCACGAAGAGGTTGGGGTCGAAGCCGGGCTTGGAGACGAGGGCCAGGATCTCGCCCGTCTTCGGATCGATGGCGACCAGCGCGCCCTTGTAGTCCTGGAAGGCGTCCTCGGCGATCTTCTGCAGCTTCAGGTCCAGGGTCACCATGAGGTTGTTCCCCGACAGCGGCTCGGTGCGCGCCAGCGAGCGGATGGCGCGGCCTCCCGCGTCGATCTCCACCTGCTCCAGGCCCGTCACGCCGTGCAGGTCGCCCTCGTAGGCGCCCTCGATGCCGAGCTTGCCGATGTGGTCGGTGCCCTTGTAGTTGTCGCCGTGGCCCTCGTCGTCGATGTGCTTCACGTCGGCGTCGTTGATGCGGCCGATGTAGCCGATGGCGTGGGAGGCGAGCTCGCCCTGGGGGTACGAGCGGAAAAGCCGCGCCGTGATCTCGAAGCCGGGGAAGCGGTAGCGGTTCACCGCGAACTTGGCGACCTCCTCCTCGGTGAGCCGCGTGCGGATCGGCAGGCTCTCGAAGTTCTTGCTCTCTTCCTGGAGCTTCTTGAAGCGACGGCGGTCGCGCGGGGTGATGTCGATGATCGCCGCCAGCTCGTCGATGGCGCGCTCGACGTTGGGCACGCGCGAGGGCGTGATCTCCAGCGTGTACGCCGAGTAGTTCGCGGCGAGCACCTCGCCGTTGCGGTCGAGGATGAGCCCCCGGTTGGGCACCACCGGCACCACCGAGATGCGGTTGGCCTCGGCGAGCGTGTGGTAGTACTCGCGCTGGACGACCTGCAGCCACGTGAGCCGCCCCAGCAGGATGCAGAAGGCCACGAGGATGAAGAAGCCCGCCAGCAGGAGCCGGTTGCGATAGACGGTGAGCTCGCGCTGCTGGTCGCGCAGCGCCTGGCCGAGGATCATGAAGAGGGACCCGCCATCAGGCCGCGCCGCGGCGCCGCCGCACCGCCGACGAATACAGCAGCAGGCTCGCCGGCCCCCAGAGGAGCGCCGTCGCCACCGGCGAGATGAAGTAGGCGAGGCCCGGGAAATCGGCGCCCAGGAGCAGGTTCAGCATGAGGAGCACCGAGCTCGCCGTGACCGTGATGCCGAGCACGTGCAGCGTCTGCTCGCCCAGGCCGAAGGTGAGGATGCGCACCCGGAAGACCTGCACGCCGAAGACCGCGATCACGTAGGCGAGGGCGTGCTGGCCCAGCAGCATCGAGTCGCTCACGTCCATGAGCAGGCCCAGCGCGAAGGCCGCGCCCTGGCCGATGGCGCGCGGCTCGTGCAGCACCCAGAAGATGATCACGAGCAGCATGAAGTCGGGGCGCGCGAGGAGCCACGTGCCCGACCAGGGCAGCACGCAGAGCAGGTACGCGCCCAGGAGCGAGAAGAAGATGAGGCCGAGGCTCGCCGGCCCCTTCATGACGTCGCGCGCGATCGGCGTGAGGTCGGCGGAGCGCATCACGGTTGCCTGCGCGCCCGCGCGCGGTCGCGGGCGCTCCTGCGGGGCGCGTCGTCCGGCTTGGCGGCCGGCGCGGGCGGGCTCGCGGCGGGCAGGGGCAGGAGCATCACGTAGCGGTGGTAATCCACGCCCGCGGCGGGCTTGGCCGAGATCTTCGCGAAGACGTACGCGGAATTCTTCTGCACGCTCGTCACCTCCGCCACCACGAGCCCGGGCGGGTAGGTGCCGTCGATGCCGGAGGTCACGAAGACGTCGCCGTTCTGCACGTCCGCGGAAACCGGCATGAACGGGATGTCGATCGAGCCGTCCTTGCCGGAGCCCACGGCGACCGCGCGCAGCCCGTTGCGAACCACCATGACGGGCACCGACTGGTCCTTCTCCGTGACGAGCGTGACCTCGCTCGTGAACGTGCCCACGTTCGTGACCTGTCCCACGACGCCCGTGCCGTCGATCACCGGCATGCCCGGCTGGATCGTGTGCGTGAGGCCCTTGTCCACGACGATCTTGCGCGTGAAGGGGTTGCGCGCCGTGTAGAGCACCTCGGCGATGATGCCGTGGTCCTCGTAGCGCCCGCCCGTGGTCATCTTGAGGAGGTGCGCCTCCTCGGCCTTGAGGAGGAGGGCTTCCTGCGCCGCCGCCGATTGCTCGAGCACCTTGGCCTTGAGCTCGCGGTTCTCGCGCAGCAGCCGGTCCTGGCTCGCGAAGTAGTCGGCGATGCGTCCTGCCGCCTCGCCCGGCGTCGCGGCGACTTCCTGGATCGGGTGGGAGAGCACCGAGAGCGACAGGCGCACCGTCTCCAATGCGTGGAAGCGGTGGTCGGCGATCATGAGGGCTATGGCTGCCAGCGTGAAAAAAGTCACCCGCGCGAGCGGGCTGGGACCGCGATGGAAGAAGGCGGGCGGTTCCCGGATCAAGGCTTCATGCCTAGTCGCTCGTGAAGACCGTTCCCAGCTTGTCCATTTCCTCGAGCGCCCTGCCCGAGCCGCGCACGACGCAGGTGAGCGGGTCGTCGGCCACGATGACGGGAAGCCCCGTCTCTTCCATGAGGAGCCGGTCGAGCTCGCGCAGCAGCGCGCCACCGCCGGTGAGGACCATGCCCTTCTCGGCGATGTCGGCGCCGAGCTCGGGCGGCGTCTGCTCGAGCGCGCTCTTCACCGCCGAGACGATCGAGTTGAGGGGCTCGGTGAGCGCTTCCAGGATCTCGTTGGACGAGATCGTGAAGGAGCGCGGGATGCCCTCGGCGAGGTTACGGCCCTTCACTTCCATCTCGCGGACTTCGCTCCCCGGGAAGGCGCTGCCGATCTGCTTCTTGATCTGCTCGGCGGTCGACTCGCCGATCAGCATGCCGTAGTTGCGGCGGATGTAGTTGATGATCGCTTCGTCGAACTTGTCGCCGCCCACCCGGACCG
>DATBEA010000358.1:0-15621 GCA_036276215.1 Usitatibacter sp. | reverse complement strand
CATCGTCCACGTGTCGTATCCCAGCGAGGCGAAGTACTCCATCGCCGAGGAATCGGCGCGGCCGGGGACGTGGAGGTCGAAAGTGGGCTGCGAGGCCATGGAAGAGCCGTGCACGAAGAAGATCGTTCCGCGCGGTGTCGTGCCCTCGGCGGGCTTGCGGTTCCAGAGGAAGAGCTTCACGTCGCCCTTCGTGGTCCAGTGCTCGGCCATCTCGGCCTCTCCTTCTCGGTGGGGTTGGGGGAAGTGTAAAGTACGTTCTCCGCTTCGCTTTCCACTTTTCGTGAAACAGCCTTTCCGCCACGGTGTAGTGACGGGCGCCGATTCCGTGACCGCCCTAGTCCAGTCTGCGATGTCGCGAACCGCCGACCCGCGCCTGCGCGAGATCATGGCCTCGCTGGTCGACCACCTTCACGCGTTCGCGCGCGACGTGAAGCTCACCGAAGCCGAGTGGGAAGCCGGCGTCGATTTCCTGCTGCGCATCGGGCAGGCGTCGGGGGCCATGAAGAACGAGGCGATGCTGCTCTCGGACCTGGTCGGGCTTTCCACGCTGGTCATGCTCCTCAACAACGCGCAGGGCCGCGGCGAGACCGACGCGGCGCTCCTCGGCCCCTTCTGGCGAAACCACTCGCCGGTGTGCAAGCCGGGCGAGTCGATCTCGCGCGACGCACGTGGCGGTGAGCCGCTCGAGGTGACCGGGCGCGTGACGGACCTCTCGGGCAAGCCCGTGGCAGGCGCGATCGTGGATGTCTGGCAGGCCTCGCCCGTCGGCCTCTACGAGAACCAGGACGAGGCGCAGCCCGACCACAACCTGCGCGGCCGTTTCGAGACCGACGGCGAGGGACGCTTTCATTTCCGCAGCGTGCGTCCCAAGGGCTATCCGATTCCCATGGATGGGCCATGCGGCGAGCTCGTGCGGGCGCAGGATCGCCATCCCTACCGGCCCGCGCACCTGCATTTCATGCTCGGCAAGGACGGGTTCAAGACGCTCATCACCCAGGTCTTCGCCGACGACGACGAGACGATCGAATCCGACGTGGTGTTCGGCGTGACGCCGGGCCTTTCGGGCCATTTCGAGCGCGGCCCGGACGGCACGTGGAGGCTCGACTACGACTTCGTGATGCAACCGGGCTCGCGCCGCATTCCACGGCCGCCGATTCCATGAACGTGACGGGCTTCGCGCCCGCCCACCGCCTCGACGGGCGCACAGTTGTGATCGCCGGCGGCCTGGGAGCCGTAGGGCGCGCCACGGCCATCCGCCTCGCGGCGACCGGTGCGCGCATCGTGCTCCTGCATCGCAAGGGCGCCGCCGAGGCCGAGGCATTCGTGAGCACGCTTCCCGGGACCGGCCATTTCGACGTGAGGGCCTCGATCCTCGATTCGCCCGCGCTCGCCGCGGCGGCCGCGGAAGTGCAGGCAAGCGCGCCCGCCGTGCACGTGCTCGTGAACACCGCGGGCTTCACGAAGCCCGTCCCCATCGGCGACCTGGACGCGCTCGACGACGCGCTGATCGACGAGATCTTCGCGTCCAACTGGCGCGGCGTCTTCGCGACCATCCGCGCGTTTCGCGGGCTTCTCGACGAAAGCGGCGACGGGCTCATCGTGAACGTTTCTTCCATCGCGGCGCTCTCGGGCACGGGAAGCAACCTCGCTTACTCCGCGGCCAAGGCCGGCGTGGACGTGATGGGCAAGGCCCTCGCGCGCGCGCTCGCCCCGAAGATCCGCGTGCTCACGGTCTCGCCCGGCGTGGTGGATTCGGCCTTCGTCCCCGGGCGGGGGGCCGATTTCAACGCCAAGGCCGCGGCGACCACGCCGCTGCGGCGCATCGGAACCCCCGACGACGTGGCCGCGGCCATCGAGGCGTGCGCCACCACGCTTCGGTTCGCCACGGGCCAGGTACTGGTGGTCGATGGCGGACGCTCGCTCTAGGAGCCCATGGAAAAGACGTTCATCACGTGCGCGGTCACCGGCAACATCACGCGGCCCGACCAGACGCCGCACCTGCCCATCAGCACCGAGCACATCGCGAACGAATGCCTCGCGGCGGCGGGCGAGGGTGCCGCGGCCGTCCACATCCACGTGCGCGACCCCTCCACGGGCAGGCCTTCCATGGACGTGAATCTCTACCGCGACGTGATGGAGCGCATCCGCAAGCGCGACACGCGCCTCATCGTCAACCTCACGACGGGGCCGGGCGGGCGCTTCGTGCCGAGCGAGAACGATCCCAAGCAGTTCGCGCCGGGCACCACGCTGCTGCCGCCGTTGGAGCGCCTGAAGCACGTGGTGGAGCTCAAGCCCGACGTGTGCTCGCTCGACCTCAACACGATGAACTCCGGCCCCGATGTCGTGATGAACACGCCCGCCAACGTGCGAAAGATGGCGAAGGCGATGCAGGAGGCGGGGGTCCTCCCGGAGCTCGAGGTCTTCGACAGCGGCGACATGAACCTCGCGCGCGACCTGATCGCCGACGGCACCATCAAGGGGCCGGGGCTCTTCACGATCGTGATGGGCGTGAAGTATGGTTTCGCGAGCCTTCCCGAGACGGTCTTCTACGCGAAGAGCCTCCTGCCGCCGGGCGCGCTCTGGAGCGCCTTCGGCATCGGCCGCGCGGAGTTCCCGATGCTCGCCCAGACGTGGCTCCTGGGTGGCAACGTGCGCGTGGGCCTCGAGGACAACATCTACCTCTCGAAGGGCGTGCTCGCGAAGGGCAATGCCGAGTTGGTCACCAAGGCCCGGCGCATCCTCGAGGACCTCGGAGGCGCCATCGCGAGCCCGACCGAGGCGCGAGCCATGCTGGGCCTCGCGAAAGCCTGATGCCCAGGGCGCTCGACATCGCGGCCAAGGCGGCGAGCGCCGACGAGATTCGCGTCTCCCTGGTGGAGTTTGGTTCCAACCGGCCGAGCGAGGGCGACGTGACGATCGAGGTGCGCGCCGCCGGCATCAACCCGAGCGACGCCAAGGCGATGCTGGGCATCATGCCGACCGCGGTCTTCCCGCGCACGCCGGGACGCGACTACGCCGGCGTCGTGATCGAGGGGCCCGCGGAATTCATCGGCGTCGAGGCGTGGGGCTCGGGCGGCGACCTCGGCATCTCGCGCAACGGCTCCCACGCCGAGCGCCTCAGGCTTCCCGCGGCGGCGATCCGCGCCAAGCCGCGCAACCTGTCGATGCTGCAGGCGGGCACGGTGGGCGTGCCCTTCGTGACGGCGTACGAGGGCTTTCGCCGCGGCGGCTTCCCGGTGCGCGGGGACTGCGTGGCGATCTTCGGCGCGAGCGGCAAGGTGGGCCAGGCCGCGATCCAGCTCGCTACGCGCAACGGCGCCACGGTCTTCGCCGTGGACCGGCGCGCGGGCGCGCCGCGCGGCTTCGCTTCGGGTTCCGTTCGCTACATCGATTCGAGCGCGGAAAAGCCGTCGGAAGTGATCCGCGCCGAATCGAACGGCAAGGGCGCCAACATCGTCTTCAATACCGTGGGCAGCCCCTATTTCGCGGAGGCCAACGCGAGCCTCGCCAAGCGCGGCACGCAGGTATTCATCGCTACGGTGGAACGCAGCGTGCCGTTCGACATCTTCGCCTTCTACCGCGGCATGCACACCTACGTGGGCGTCGATTCCATCGCGCTCACCGCAGTGGACAGTGCGCATATCTTCGAGGCACTTACCCCCGGCTTCGAGGACGGCACGCTCGAGCCCTTTCCCGTCGCCGCAGGATCCACGTTCACGCTCGAGCAAGCCACCGCCGCCTACCGCGCCGTGCTGAAGGGCAGCGCCGAACGCCTCGCCTTCGTTCCTACTTCCCGCTGACCGGAGCCTTCCATGAACAGAATCCTCGCAACCCTCACGCTCGCCACCGCGGCGCTGGGCGCGCTCGCGCAAGGCGCGTATCCGGAGAGGGCCATCCACTTCGTCGTGCCGTTCACCGCGGGAAGCGGCACCGACATCGTCGGCCGCACGGTGGGAGAGGCCATGTCGCACGGCCTGGGCCAGCCGATCATCATCGAGAACCGTCCCGGCGCGGGCGGCACGGTGGGCGCGGGGCAGGTGGCCAAGGCGGCCCCCGACGGCTACACGCTGCTCGTGCATTCGGCGGGCCACGTCGCCAACCCCGCGATCTACGCGAGCCTTCCGTACGACACGGGGAAGGACTTCGCGTGCGTGACGCCGCTTGCGAGCCTGCCCAACGTGCTCGTGGTCCCGCCCCAGCGCGGATGGAAAACTCTCAAGGACCTGGTGGACAAGGCGCACGCGAACCCGGGCGCGCTCAACTACGGCTCGGCGGGCGTGGGCAGCGCCACCCACATGAACGCTGAGATCTTCCGCCAGGCGGCGAAGTTCGACGCGGTGCACATCCCGTACAAGGGCACGCCCGAGGCGATGACCGAAACGGCGGCGGGGCGCATCGATTTCTTCTTCGCGCCGCTCCTTTCGGCGTTGCCGCTCATCAAGGACGGCCGCCTTCAGGCACTCGCGGTGGGAACGGCGGCGCGCTCGCCGGTCCTTCCCGATGTGCCCACCACGATCGAGGCGGGCTTCCCGAAATCCGACTACGTCTTCTGGGTCGCCATGCTGGCGCCCTCGGCCACGCCCAAGGCGGTCGTGGACAGGCTCAATGCGGAAGCGCTCAAGGCGCTCGCCTCGCCCGCGGTGAAGGAACGCCTCGAATCCCTCGGGGCCGAGCCCATGCCCATGGCCCCCGCTGCGTGCGATGCGTTCCTGCGCAGCGAGGTCGCGCGGATGGCGGCGGTGGTGAAGAGCGCGGGGATCAAGGCTCAGTGAGCGGGTTGCGCCTCGCGGCACTCGCGGTGGCCGCGATCCTCGCGGGCAATGCGCAGGCCGCGCGCCCCATCGAGCTCATGAGCTTCCCCGGCGGCTTCAACTGGCCGCTGTGGGTCGCCACCGATCGCGGCTTCGCTTCGGCCGAGGGCCTGGAGATCCACATCCATCCGGCGCCGGGCTCCGTGGTCCAGATGAAGGGCCTTGCCGCGGGCACGTTCGACATCGCGATCTCGACCATCGACAACGTCATCGCGTACGACGAAGGGCAGGGCGAGGTGGCGATCGAGCCGGCGCCCGATTTCTTCGCCTTCATGGGCGCCCAGTACGGCGCGGTGAGGCTCGTGGCCCAGAGCGACGTCTACTCGATCGCCGAGCTCAGGGACCGATCCCTCGCCGTGGATGCGGAGACGACCGGATACGCATTCGTCCTGAGGAAGCTCCTGCAGAAAGGAGGCCTCGAGCGCCGCGACTATCGCCTCGAGCCGCTCGGTGGAACCGGAAAGCGGGCCGAGGCCCTGATGGAGGGCAAGACCGCCGCGACCATCCTCACTTCGCCGCTGGAGGTGGTGCCCGAGTCGCGCGGCTTCCAGCGCCTCGCCAATGCCGTGGACGAGATCGGCCCATACCAGGCGTTGGTGGGCGTGGCGCGGCGCGGCTGGGCCCGCGACAACCCCGAGACGATGGTCGCCTTCATTCGCGCCTATGTACGGGCCCTGGATTGGCTGTGCGAGCCCGCGAACCGCGACGAAGCCGTGGCCATCTACCGCAAGCACGCACCGGCCGTGAGCGAGGAGAACGCACGCCTTTCCTGGGACACGCTCGTCCCGGGTCCCGAAGGGTTCGAGCGCAATGGCCGGCTCGACCGTCCCGGCATCGAGACGGTGCTGGCACTCCGGCGCGAGTTCGGCAAGCCCGGTGCGGTGCTCGGCCCGCCCGAGAAGTACGTGGACGAAACCTACCTGCGCAGGGCCCTGCCCTGATCGCCGATTCGAGGAGCCATTCAATGCGAACCGTTATTGGCATGCTGCTGTTCATTCCCGCGCTAGGCCTCGCCCAGGCGCCTTCCGGCCCCGAGAAGAACAACATGGACCTCGTGGGTTCTGACGCCCTGCAGGCGAGGAGCGCCTACCAGCCGCTCGTGCATCGCCAGGGCGATCGCTGGATCCTCTACGTGGGTCACCACGGCGGACGCACGATGAACCCGCTGTCGGGGCAGCTCGAGGACAACGGCACCTCGATCCTCGACGTGACCGACCCGCGCAACCCGCGGGCGCTCGCGCACATTCCGGGCGAGCCGGGGTCCGGCGAAACCGGCGGCGCGCAGATGGTGCGTGTGTGCGATGGGGCGACGCTCCCGCATGCCGACAAGTCGAAGGTCTACCTGCTGCGGCCGTTCGGTAACGCGGCGCACGAGATCTGGGACGTCAGCGATCCTGCGAAGCCCGCGCTCGTCACGACGGTCGTGAAGGGGCTGCACGGCACGCACAAGAGCTGGTGGGAATGCGACACCGGCATCGCGTACCTCGTCTCCGGCGCGGAGGGCTGGCGCACGCGGCGCATGACGCAGGTGTACGACCTCTCCGATCCCGCGCATCCGCGGCACATCCGCGACTTCGGGCTTCCCGGGCAGCAACCCGGCTCGCAGGGGCCGGCGCCCATCGAGCTGCACGGGATGATCGCCAAGGGCAACCGCGTCTACTTCGGCTATGGCACCAACAAGGACGGCGTGATGCAGATCGTCGACCGTGAGAAGCTCGTCAATGGCCCGGCCGAGCCTACCGACGCGAACCTGCGTTATCCGGAGGTCGGGCGCCTGGTCCTGCCGCCCACCAATGGCGCGCACACCACCTTCCCGGTGCTTGGCGTGGACGTCGCCGAGTTCGCGAAGGACAAGGTGGGCTCGAAGCGCGACTTCGCCGTGATCGTGGACGAGTCCCTCGTGAACGAATGCGGCGAGGCCCGCCAGATGGTCTGGATCGCCGACATCACCGCCGAGTCGCGTCCCTTCAACGTGGCGAGCTGGACCGTGCCCGAGGCGAGCGGCAATTTCTGCTCGCGCGGCGGCCGCTTCGGATCGCATTCGTCCAACGAGAACATGACGCCGATCTACTACGGCCGCGTGGTCTTCATCGCTTTCTTCAACGCCGGAGTGCGCGCGCTCGACATCCGCGACCCGTACCACCCGAGGGAGATCGGCTACTACATCCCGGCGGTGAACGAGAAGACCGACAAGCGCTGCGTGGGCTCGGGCGCCGGCGAGCGCTGCAAGGTCGCCATCCAGACCAACAACGTGGACGTGGACGACCGCGGCTACGTCTACATCGTGGATCGCGCGAATACCGGGCTGCACATCCTCGAGCTCACGGGCGAAGCGCGCAAGGCCGCGAAGTTCTAGCTGCCCGCCAGCTAGCGTAGAGTTTCGGTCGATGAAGCGAACGCCGCTGCGCCGCCAGCTGGTCCTCGTCGCGCTTGTCGCAATCTTGCCGCTCGCGGCGATCGCGGCGCTCGGGATCGCGCTCATCTTCGACCAGCAACGCGAGGCCGAGCAGCGCCGCATGCTCGACGTGGCGCGCGCGCTCACGACGGCGGTCGACAACGAGCTGAATCGATCCATCTCGGGGCTCCAGGTCCTGGCCGCCGCGAGCGAGCAGGACAACCTCGACCTGGACTCCTTCAGGGATCTCGCGAGGCGCGCACTTCTGCGCGAGCATGCCTGGCGCGCGCTCGTGCTCGACGATCCGGAGGGACGGCGCATCGTCCACACGGACTTTCCGAACGGCGGCTTTCCCCCGAATCCGGATCCGAACGACGTCAAACGGGTGGCGATGGAGGGCAAGCCACGGGTCGGTAACCTCAAGAACGGAAAGTTGGGCTATGCCTTCGGCGTGCGCGTGCCGATCTTCAAGGACGGGCGCGTGCACTACGTCCTCTCCGCGCTCGTGCCGCCCGGGCCGATCCTGGACATCGTGCTGCGCCAGAAGGTGCCGCAGGACGGGGTGATTTCGGTCTTCGACGCAAAAGGCTCGAGGGTGGCGCGCTCGCGCGCGCACGAGCAGTTCCTGATGACGCCGCCCGCGCCGCGCCTCCAGGAGATCATCGACACCGCGGGCGACGAGGCCATCGGGACCACCACGACGCTCGAAGGCGAATCGATCTTCACCGCCTTCGCGCGGGCTCCCGATTCGCATTGGTCGGTGGCGATCGGGCTTCCGCTCTCCGGCGTGGGGGTTGCGGCCCGGCGCACCACCGCGTTTTACGCTGCGGCGCTGGCGCTTTCGCTTTTGGGCGGGCTGCTCGCGGCGCTCATCATCGCCCGGCGCATCAACCAATCGATGCTCGACCTGCGCCACGCCGCCCAGGCGCTTGGCGCAGGCGGCGAGCCTCTCCCCGTGGAATCGGGCGTGCGCGAGGTGAGCGAGGTGGCCGATGCGCTGTCGGCTGCGGCGCGGGAGCGGCGCACCGCGGAGGCGGAGCGCGAGCGGCTGCTGCAGCGCGAGCACTTGGCCCGGACCGAGGCGGAGACGGCGAACCGCGCCAAGGACCAGTTCCTCGCAATGCTCGGGCACGAGCTGCGCAACCCTCTCGCGGCGATCTCCAATGCCGCGGGGCTTCTCGAGATGCCGGGCGCCACGCCGCAAACGGGTGCCCGCGCACGCGAAATCATTCGGCGCCAGGTTTCGCACCTCGCACGGCTCACCGACGACCTGCTCGATGCCGCCCGTGCGATCCTCGGAAAGATCGAGCTGCGCACCGAGCCGGTGGACCTCGCGGCCATCGCGTCGCACGCATTGGGCTCGCTCGCGGCGAGCGGGCGCAGCTCGCGCCATCGCATCGAGCCGCAGTTCGCGGAAGCATGGGTGCAGGGCGACCCGATGCGCCTGGAGCAGCTGGTCACGAACCTGCTCGTCAATGCCGTCAAGTACACCCCGGAAGGCGGACGCATCGCAGTGCGCACCGGCCGCAGCGGCGGCGAATCGTTCGTGATCGTGGGCGACGACGGCATCGGCATGTCGCCCGAGCTCGCGGCACGCGCGTTCGACCTCTTCGTGCAGGGACAGCGCGACATCGATCGCTCGCACGGCGGACTGGGCATCGGCCTCACGCTGGTGCGGCGCATCGCCGAGCTGCACGGCGGCAGCGCGACGTTGAAAAGCGACGGCGACGACCTCGGAACGGAGTTCACCATCCGGATTCCAGCGGCCGAAAGGCCTTCCGGGACCGCGGGGGCCCAGGCACGCGGCACGTCGGCGCAGCGCAGCATCCTCCTCATCGAGGACAACGACGATGCGCGCGAAACGATGCAGGTGCTGCTGGAGCTGATGGGCCACCGCGTGGAAATCGCGCGCGATGGCGTGACGGGGCTCGAAAAGGCGCTCGCCCTCGCGCCGGACATCGCCATCGTCGACCTGGGACTGCCGGGCCTCGACGGCTTCGAGGTCGCGCGGCGGATGCGTGCGAGCGCGCTCGTTCGCGGGACGTACCTGGTGGCGCTCACAGGCTACGGCAGCACGGACGTGCGCCGCGAGGCGCTCGAAGCCGGTTTCGACGCCCACCTCACGAAGCCCGCTTCGATCGAGATGCTGGGCGAAATTCTCGAGGCCGCACGGGCGCCGGCGAGCGAGAAGCTTGCCTGAAGGATCGGCGAAGGCTCTCCCGCGGCCGAAACCGTTTGATGCAATTGCTGGCACTTTCTCGCGCCGGGCCGCTTCACACTCTCCCCACGTAAACAGGAGGTGCCATGAAGCGAACGTTCCTTCTCTCGACCCTTTTCAGCGCGATTCCCGCGTTCGCGCAGACCCCGACCGCGACTACGCTGCCCGCGAACGTGCAGGCCGACATCGCCGTCGTGCAGCAGGACAGGGCGGCCCTGCGTGCCGCTTTCCAGCAGATGCGAAGCGATGAATCGGCCAATGCGGCCGCGGTCCCCGCCGATCGCACCGCGCTCGCCCTCGCGCGGCTTCAGCTGCGCATGGATACCGGAAGGCTGCACATGGACGCCGCGCCGATCCTCCAGGCCGACGCGACCGCGCTCCAGGCGGCGCTCACGAAGCTGCACGGGGACCAGGTATCCAACGACACGGCCGCCCTGCCGGCCGATGACGCGGCGGTCCAGCAGGCGCGCTCGCAGATGATGGCCGATGCGAAATCGCTGCACCTCGGCGGCGGTCACGGCCATCACCGGCATCACGGCTGACCCGCTCGCGCGGGTTCAGGGCGCCACGCGATAGCGTTCGAGCGCCGCGAGGTCCGGGGCTTCCCCCAGCCCCGGCGCCTCGTTCAGCGTGACCCACCCGTCGAGAAGGTTCGCCGCAGCGCCGCAGGTCGCCGTGCGCAGCTCGTTGGGATTCGCGTCGATCTCGAGCATCCCGTCGCCTCCCGCCGCGGCGAGCAAGTGGGCCGAGGCGAGCAACCCGATTCCGCCGCCCAGGTAGTGCGGGCAGTAGCGCAGCCCCGCGGCGAGGGTCCGGCGTGCCACCGCAAGGCATCCGGTGAGTCCTCCCCATTTGGCGGCGTCGGGCTGGATCACGCGAAGCGCGCGAGCCGCGAGGGCCTGCTCGAAGGCTTCCAGGCCCACGAGGTTCTCGCCGCCGGCGAGCGGCATCGGCGCCTTCGCCGCGAGTGAGCGCCATTCTTCCCAGGGACGGTCTGCGCGCATGGGCTCCTCGAGCCACGCGAGGCCGAAACGCTCCATTCTCTCCACCATCGACGAGGCTTGCGGGAAATGCCAGGCCTGGTTCGCATCGGCCATGAGGCGCGCGTCGTGGCCCAGGGTTTCGCGCATCTCGTGCAGGTTGGCGATGTCGCGCGCTTCGCCGAAACCCACCTTGAGCTTGAAGGCACGATGTCCCCGCTCGCGGCATTCGGCGGCAAGCGCCCCGGGCGCCTCGGGGTTGATTCCACTCGCGTAAGCCCGGATCTTCGGCGAGCTTCCACCGAGATGCCGCCAGAGCGGCGCGGCCGCACGGCGCGCGGAGAGGTCCCAGAGCGCCATGTCGATTCCCGCGATGCATTGGTGGATCGGACCCGTCTCGCCGGACTGGATGGCGAGCACGGCGGTGCGCTCGGTGAGGCTGCGGTTCACTTGCGCGGGATCGGAGCCGTCGAGCCCGGCCACGATCGGCGCGAAGACCCCTTGCACCAGCTTCGCGCGATGCTCCGCGCCGCAATCGGGAAAGTTGCACCAGACCTCGCCCCAGCCTTCGGCCCCGTCGGAGTCTTCCACGCGCACGAACAGGGCAGGGCGATCGTGCATCACGCCGAAGGACGTGCGCACGGGCTTTTCGATGGGACAGCGGAAGAGGTGCGCCTCGACCTTCGCGAGCCGCGTGCTCAGGGCTTCATCTCCATCTCGAGGCGCACGAAATCGCCGCGGTAGGTGACCTCCGCGAGGTAGATCACCGTTGCATCCGGCGCGCGAAAGACGCGGCGCACGCGGGCGACCGGCGAATTCACCGCGACCCGCAGGTGATCGGCCTCATCCACGTCGGCCGTGCCGATGGTGAGGGTCTGGCGTGCCTTCGCGATCTTCACGCTGGGGAGCGACATGAGAAGGGGGATCACCAGCTCCTTCCTGAAGCGCCTGGGCGCGCGGCGGAAGATGCGGTCGTCCAGGTAGATCGCGATCACGCAGTAGGGCTCGCCTTCGAGCGCGTGGACGCGGCGCATGTAGAAGTAGCGGGGCGCGGCCTTGCCGTCGTCGGGCTCCAGTGCCGGCGCGGCCGAGGCCTCGTCCAGGTTGAGGAGCTCCGCCTTGGAGTCGCGGTAGAGCTGCGCCAGCTCTCCCATCGTGGTGACGGTGTGCAGGCGCCGCTTTTCCGGCGCCGCCTGGGTGACGAAGGTGCCGCGCCCACGCTCGGGAGAAAGGAGGCCATCGCGCGCGAGCACGTCCACGGCCTGGCGCACGGTGACCCGCGCCACGTCGAACTCGCGCACCAGCTCCTCGAGCGAGGGCAGCTTCTCGCCGGCGCGCCACTGGCCGCGCGCGATGCGGCTGCGCAGGATGTCGGCCACCTGCACGTAACGCGGGATGGGGCTGTCGCCGAAGATGCGGTGCATCGCGAATTGACGAAAAGGATGGCCTATAGTACGTTTGGACGTTCTCCACTTCAAGCGCCCCCACGGGAATGTTGCGGTTCCTACGCGCCGCCGCGCTGGTGGCCGCCCCTTGGCTCGTGATCGTCGCGGCCTGGTACGCGGTGGCCTACAGCGGGCTCGTGAATCCCGCGCTGCTGCCCAAGCCGCACCACGTCCTCGCGAAGTTCGTCGAGCTGGCCCACGAGCGCCTGCCGCTCGACATGTGGATGTCCACGCAGCGCGTCTTCCTGGGCGTCACGCTCGGCATCCTCCTCGCGGTGCCGGTGGGCTTCGTGCTCGGCTGGTACAAGGGCGCGCGGCAGTTCATCGACCCGGTGATCAACTTCTTCCGCGCGTTGCCGCCCATCGCGCTGATCCCGCTCGTGATCGTGTACTTCGGGATCGGGGAGCTCGCGAAGGTGGCGATCCTCTTCTACGCGGCATTCTTCGCGGGCGTGATCGTCATGTACGAAGGCATCGCGCAGATCAGCCCGATCTACGTGCGCGTCGCGCGCACGCTCGGGGCCACCGACAGCGAGATCTTCCGGCGCGTGGTGATCCCGCTCGCGCTCCCGCACGTGCTGACCGCGCTTCGCGTGGCGCTCGGCGTGGCCTGGGCCACGCTCGTCGCCTCCGAGCTCATCGCCGCGCAACAGGGGCTGGGGGCGCTCATCCAGAACGCCTCCAACTTCTTCCAGATCGACATCATCTACGTCGGCATCATCTGCATCGGCTTGATCGCCCTTGCGATGGACCTGGTGCTCCGGGCGGCGGCGCGGCGCCTGGTCTCGTGGCAGGAGCGCATCGCATGAGCGCGGTGCAGCCGGTGCGCGTCCGCTTCGACCGCGTGAGCGTGGACTTTCCGACGGCGACGGGGCCACTCACGGTCGTGGACGACGTGACCTTTGAGATCCGCAACGGCGAGTTCGTCTCGATCATCGGGCCTTCGGGATGCGGCAAGACCACGATGATGAGCATGGTCGCGGGGTTCCTTCAGCCGGCGAAGGGGAGCGTCACCCTGGACGGCAAGCCCATCGGCGGCCCGGGGCCCGAGCGCGGCGTGATCTTCCAGGAATACGGAGTCTTCCCGTGGCTCACGGTGGAAAAGAACATCGAGTTCGGGCTCACACTCGCCGCCAACCGCAAGCCCGAAGCCGAGCGCCGCGAAATATGCCAGCGCTACATGCGCCTCATGGGGCTTTCGGATTTCGCGCGCGCGTATCCCAAGACGCTTTCCGGCGGCATGCGGCAGCGCCTGGCGATCGCTCGGGCCTATGCGGTGAAGCCCGAGTTCCTGCTCATGGACGAGCCCTTCGGCGCGCTGGATGCCCAGACTCGCAGCAACATGCAGGACCTGCTGCTCCAGGTGCTCGCGGCCGAAGGCAAGACGGTGATGCTGATCACGCACTCGGTGGAGGAGGCGATCTATCTCTCGTCGAAGATCATCGTCGCGACCGCCCGCCCCGCGAGGATCCGTGAGGTCGTCGACGTCCCGTTCACCTATCCGCGCGACGAAGGGCTGCACGAGCGCCCCGAGTTCGGCGAGCTGCGCTCGCACATCCGAAACCTGGTGATGCAGGAATACGCGGCCCAGCAGCGCCAGGCCGCCCGCAATTCGAGCTGACACAACGAGGAGGAGACAAGCATGAGCATGAACCGCAGGAAGTTCCTACGCGACGCCTCGACCGGCGCCGCGGCCCTGGGCCTCGCCGCCATGGGGGCGCCGGCGCTCGCGCAATCGCGAACGAAGGTGAAGCTGGGTTACCTGCACACCCTCGCGGTGGACGGGCAGATCTGGCTCGGCATGGATCGCGGCGACTTCGCGAAGCACGGCATCGAATTCGAGCCGCGGCAGTTCACGACCGGCCTCGAGCTCTTCCAGGCGATGCTCGGCGGAAGCGTCGACATGCTCGCCACGGGCGCCGTGATGTCGAACTTCCCCGCGCGAGGCCAGGGCAAGGTGTTCCTCATCAACGACGTGGAGTTCGCGACCGCCCAGCTCTGGGTGCGCCCGGATTCCGGCATCAACTCGTTCGCCGACCTGAAGGGCAAGAAGATCTCCACCACCGCGGGGACCACGGCGCACGTCTTCCTCGACACGGCGCTGCGTGCCAACGGCGTGGACCCCAAGGATGTGGAGGTCGTGAACCAGGGGATGGCGAACGCCGTGACCTCGTTCATATCCGGTGCCGTGCCCGCCGTGGCGCTCTGGGTGCCCTTCAACATCCAGGTGCGCGACAAGGTTCCGGGCGCGAAGATGCTCGTGGACGCGTCGGCCTTCTATCCCAAGGCCGCGATCGTGGGCGGCTGGGTCACCACGGCGGAGTACGAGCAGAAGAACGCGCAGGTGCTGCAGGGGATCATCCGCGGCTGGGCCTCGGCCAACGACTACTTCATCGCCAATGCCGACGCCGCGCTCGAGCAGCTCCAGAAGCAGCACTACCAGCAGGTTCCGCTCTCGGACCTGAAGGAGCAGTTCCACGCGCAGAAGATGTTCACCTCGGCGCAGTGGCACAAGATGTACGCCGACGGCACGGTCACGAAGTGGCTGCAGCAGGTGACGGACTTCTTCGTGCGCTTCGCCAACATCCAGAACCCGGTGCCGGCCTCGCAGTACTTCGATCCGAAGCTCTACCTGGAGACGATCAAGGCCTAGCGAAGGGCGCTGTCACGTGGCGGGCGCGACGCAGGGGTACGACTACGTCATCGTGGGGGCCGGTTCGGCGGGCTGCGTGCTCGCCAACCGGCTCAGCGCGGACCCGGCCGCGCGCGTGCTGCTGCTGGAAGCCGGTGGGCAGGATCGCAACTTCTGGCTGCGGCTTCCGGTGGGCTACTTTCGAACCATCTACGATCCACGCTTCTCGCGCGTCTTCGATACGCAGCCCTGCGAGGGCACGGCCGGGCGCAACGTCCCGTGGCCGCGCGGGCGCATCCTCGGCGGCTCGAGCTCCATCAACGGGCTGCTCTACATCCGCGGCCAGCACGGCGACTATGACGAGTGGGCGGCGATGGGCGCATTGGGCTGGGACTACGCGAGCGTGCTCCCGTACTTCAAGCGCTCCGAGCGCTTCGAGGGCGGCGAGACGCAATACCACGGCTCGCACGGCGAGCTTGCCGTCTCGAACCTGCGCAACGACCATCCGTATTGCCGCGCGTGGGTCGAGGCCGCGGTGCAGGCGGGGCTGCCGAGGAGCGACGACTTCAACGGCGCCATGGACTGGGGCGTGGGCGCCTACCAGCTCACGATCCGCAAGGGGTGGCGCTCGAGCGCCTCGGTCGCTTTCCTGCGGCCGGTGCTCTCGCGCGGCAATCTCACGGTGGTCACCGGCGCACACGCGACGCGCGTGCTTTTCGAAGGATCGCGTGCCACCGGCATCGAGTACTTGCAAGACGGGGCAACGCGCGAGGCGCGGGCCGACCGCGAGGTGATCCTCGCTGCCGGCGCGATCCAGTCCCCGCAGCTCCTCCAGCTCTCGGGCATCGGTCCGGCGGCGCTCCTCGCTCGCCACGGCATCACGGTGCGCGTGGACGCTCCGGAGGTGGGCGCAAACCTGAAGGATCACTACCAGGCGCGAACGATCGTGCGGCTGAAGCAGCGCATGTCGCTGAACGACCAGGTGCGCAACCCGCTCTCGCTCGCCTCCATGGGCCTGCAGTGGCTGCTGCGCGATTCGGGTCCGCTCACCGTGGGCGCGGGGCAGGTCGGTGGCCTCGGAAAGACGGAGCACGCGCCCGATTCGCGCGCCGACATCTTGTTCAACGTGATGCCGCTCTC
>DATBEA010000357.1:0-3482 GCA_036276215.1 Usitatibacter sp. | reverse complement strand
CGGGAGCGAGCGTGACGAGGGTGCGTCCCGCCTGCAGCGACGAGAGGAGCGCCACGTCGCGCGGGTCCAGGTCGCGGATCTTGGTCGGGTCGTGCGCGCCCTTGCGCAGCTCGTTGATGAAGGGGCCCTCGATGTGGATGCCCGCCACGCCCGGAACGCCCGCCTGGATCGCTTCGCGCACCGCGCGGATCGCGCGCGCGATCACGCTGAAGTCGTCGCTGATGAGCGTGGGCAGGAACGCGGTGGTCCCGAAGCGCCGGTGCGCCGCGCCGATCACGCGGATCGACTCCACGCTCGGGTCGTCGTTGAAGAGGACGCCGCCGCCGCCGTTCACCTGGCAATCGACGAATCCGGGGACGAGGTGCGCGCCTTCGAGGTCGATGCGCTCGGCCTTCGCGGCGCGCGGGTCGCCCTCGGCCACCACCGCGGCGATGCGCGCGCCGTCCACGAGCACCGTGCGCCCGGTGGTGAATCCCTCGTCCTCGAGGATCCGTGCGTTGACGAGCGCTCGCACGTCAGGTGGTCTCGGTGACCTTGCGCAGGTGCGGGGGATGGTCCGGGTCGCATCCGCGCGCGATGGCGAGCGCGTTGGCGAAGCGGTAGAAGCTTTGCGCCAGGGCGAGCGGCTGCAGCGCCGGGTGCGACTCGACGGTGGGCAGCGCCACGGCACCTTCCACGCGCGCGCCCGCGAGCATCACGTCCACGCCGCGGCCGACGAGGTCGCGGGCGAGCTCCACGGTGCTTTCGAGCGTCTCGTCGTCCTGCGCGAAGAGCATCGCCGGGAAATTGGCCTGGAGCAGCGCCTGGGGCCCGTGCCGCACCTCGGCGGCGCTGAAGCTCTCCGCGTGCAACCCGCACGTCTCCTTGCACTTCAACGCCGCTTCCTGCGCCACCGCGAGGCCCACGCCGCGCGCGATCACGTAGAGGTGGCTCGCATTGCGCAGCCAGTCGAGCGCCTCGTTCCAGTCGAGCGCCCAGGCCGCGGCGAGCTCGCCGGGAATGCTCTCGAGTCCCGCGCGCATCGCCGGGTCCTCGGACCACTCGGCGGCGAGGTGCGCGATGGCGGCGAGCGATGCGAGGTAGGACTTGGTCGCCGCGACGCTCTTCTCCTCGCCCGCGCAGAGCGGGATCGCCTGGTCGGCGAGTGCCGCGAGCGGCGAGGCTTCGTCGTTCACGAGCGCGACCACGATCGCGCCGGCCTCGCGCGCGGCTTGCGCCGAGGCGAGCAGGTCGGGGCTCTGGCCCGACTGGGAGATCGCGACGAAGAGGCAATCGCGAAGGTCCTGGCGCGCGCCGTACACGCTCGCGATCGAGGGTGCGGCCGACGCGGTGATCACGCCCACGCGGGTCTCGAAGAGATATTTCGCGTACGTGGCGGCATGGTCGGAGCTGCCGCGGGCGCAGGTCACCACCGCGCGGGGCGGGCTGCGGCGAAGGCGCGCGGCGAGCGCCGCCACGGCCACGCGGTTGCGCGCGAGTTGCGCACCGATGGCCCCGGGCGCCTCGCTCGCCTCCTGGAACATCCGCGTGCAGGCCGGATCGATGACGGGGCTATTCATTGGAGAGCTCGGCCACGAAGTCGTAGGTGTCGCCGCGGAAGAAGGATTGCGTGAGCTCGACCGCGCGCCCGTCGCGCAGGAACCCCACGCGCTCGACGAGGAGGCCCGCGTCGCCCTCGCGCGCATGCAGCAGGCGCGCCTGCTCCGTGTTGAGCAGCAGCGCGCGAAGCCGCTGCAGCGCCCGCACGGGACGGTTGCCCGCGGCCTCGAGCGCCTCGTAGAGGGAGGCGTCGACGGCGGAGACCGACGCCAGGGCTTCGCCCGAGACGGTCGCGTACTCCAGGCACATCGGGGTGTCGTCGGCGTATCGAAGCCGGTGGAAGCGATAGACGGGCGCGCCCGGCGAAAGCCGCAGTGTCAGCGCCTCTTCCGGGGAGACCGCGCCCTCGGCGCGCTTCAGCCACTCGCTCCTGGGCGTACGGCCTCGTGCCCGCATGTCCTCGGAGAAGGAGGTGAGCTTGGCGAAGTTCTTCTCGATGCGGGAGCAGACGAAGTTGCCCGATCCCTGGCGGCGAACGAGGAGTCCTTCCTCGACCAGCCCGTCGATCGCCTTCCTCACGGTGATGCGCGAAACCGCGAGCTCCGAGGCGATCTGGCGCTCGGCCGGCAGGGCGTCGTCAGGGGCCAGGACCTGGGAATGGATCGCCTCGCGCAAGGCCCGCTGGAGCTGCTGGTAGAGGGGAAGGGCGCCCGACGGGTCCAGGGGGCGCAGGACGGTGACTAGCGAAGGCATACCAAATAGGGTACCAGTAAAGTACCAATTTGCAAGCCCTTGACAAAGTGGTACCAGATTGGATTACAGTGGTAGTGTATTGGCATCAATCAAAAATCGGCAAGCCAACACCACCGGGGGAAGAAAAATGCAATTCAAGCCAACACCCATCGCTTCGGCCGTGGCGCTAGCACTGTCAGGGATGGCGTTGCACGCGTATGCGCAACAGGCGCCCGCGGCGCCGCCGACCAAGAAGGCCGACGTGGCCGAAACGATCACGGTAACCGGCATCCGCGCTTCGCTCGAGCGCTCGATCGATACCAAGCGCAATGCCGACTCGGTGATCGAGGTGATCACGGCGGACGACATCGGGAAGCTGCCCGACAAGAACATCGCCGATTCCTTGCAGCGCGTCCCCGGCGTGACCATCAGCTCCGCTTCCGGCGGCGAGGGGGGCTTCGACGAGAACGACCGCGTCAGCATGCGAGGCACCAACCCCAGCCTCACGCAGACCCTCATCAACGGCCACTCGGTCGCCTCGGGCGACTGGTTCGTGCTGGACCAGGTGAGCCTCGTCGGCCGCAGCGTGAGCTTCTCGCTGCTGCCCTCCGAATTGGTGAGCCAGGTGATCGTGAGGAAAAGCGCGACCGCCGACCTGGTGGAAGGCGGCGTCGCGGGCGCGGTGGACATCATCACGAGGCGTCCGCTGCAGTTCACGAAGAACATCACCCTCGAGGCCTCGGCCGGCGTGGTGTACGCCGACCTGCCCAAGAAGACCGACGGCCAGTTCAGCGGCCTCGCCAACTGGAAGAACGACGCCGGCACGATGGGCGTGATGGTCCAGGCCTTCTCCGAGAAGCGCCACCTGCGCCGCGACGGCCAGGAGACCCTGGGCTACGCGCAGGTCGCCCCGGGCAGCAACCTCGCCACCGCGCATCCGGACCTCGCGAACGCGTACTACCCGACCCTCATCGGCTCCACGCTCTTCGAGCAGGAGCGAGAGCGCAAGGGCGGCCTCATCGACGTCCAGGTGAAGCCCACCCGCGACATCGAGCTGAACCTCACGGCGTTCACCTCGCACATGGACGCGACCAACTACAACCGGAACTGGATGTTCTGGGGCTCGCGCGTCATCGGCGGCGACACCCTCATGCCCTCGAGCTACACGGTGCAGAACGGCACGCTGGTCGCCGCCAACTTCGTGAACAAGG
>DATBEA010000356.1:0-16680 GCA_036276215.1 Usitatibacter sp. | reverse complement strand
GCGGTGATCTGGGAGCGCGGCGACTTCGAATGGGATGAGCGCTGGCCGGTGCCGAACCTCGGCGTGAGCGGCCTGCGCTCGCGCATTTCGGAAATCGCCGGGCACGTTTACGGCAATCCTTCCGAATCGCTCTGGGTCGCGGGCGTCACGGGCACCAACGGCAAGACCTCGGTGTCTCAATGGATCGCCGCGGCCCTCGACGCCATGGGACGGCGCTCGGCGGTGATCGGAACGCTGGGCAACGGCCTCGTGGGCGAGCGCGTCGAGGCGAAGAACACCACCCCGGACCCGATCGTGCTGCAGCGCCTGCTCGCCGACTACCTGCGCCGCGGGGCGAGGAACGTCGCCATGGAAGTCTCGAGCCATGGGCTGGACCAGGGGCGCGTGGCGGGAATCCGCTTCGACTGCGCGATCTTCACCAACCTCACGCGCGACCACCTCGACTACCACGGCACCATGGAGGCGTACGCCGAGGCCAAGTCGCGGCTCTTCGACTCCGAGGGCCTCACGCACCGCGTCGTGAACGTGGACGACGAATGGGGCGTGGGCCTCGCCGCGCGCCACGGCCCCGATGTGATCACTTACGGCAGCGCGAAGGGCGCGCGGCTTCGCGCGAGCCGCATCGGCCTTTCGGAAGCCGGGGTGCGCTTCCACGTGGACTCCGAGTGGGGCGACGGCGAAGTGCACGCCGCGGTCCTCGGGGCCTTCAACGTGTCCAACCTCTGCGCGGTGATCGGCACGCTGCTGGCCGCCGGCCTCACGCTGGACGAGGCGATCGCCGCGGTGAGCGCGATGAAGCCCGTGCCCGGGCGCCTCGAGCGGCTGGGCGGGGGCGCCGCGCCGCTCGTCGTCGTGGACTACGCGCACACGCCCGACGCGCTCGAGAAGGCGCTCGAGGCGCTGCGACCCACCGTGGCCGCGGGACACAAGCTCGCGTGCGTCTTCGGCTGCGGCGGCGATCGCGATCCCGGCAAGCGCCCGATGATGGGACGCGCGGCCTCGCGCCTCGCCGACGAGGTCATCGTCACGAGCGACAATCCCCGCAGCGAAAACGCGCGCGCGATCATCGACCAGGTCCTCGCCGGCGTCGAGCGCCCCGCCGAGGCGATCGAGGACCGGCAGGTCGCCATCTTCAGCGCCGTGCACCATGCGCGCCCCGGCGACGTGGTGCTCATCGCCGGCAAGGGCCACGAGACCTACCAGGAGATCGCGGGCGTGCGCCATCCGTTCAGCGACCGGGAAGTGGCCGGCGCGGCGCTCGCCGAGTGGGAGGGCGCGGCGCGATGAACGGAGCCGACCAGGTGTCGCGTCCGGCGATGATGGACCTCGCGGAGGCCGCGCGCGCGGTGGGCGGCACGGCCCGGGGCGAGGCGCGGTTCACGGGGGTCACCACCGACAGCCGCGCGGTGAACGCGGGCGACCTCTTCGTGGCCCTCTCGGGAGAGCGCTTCGACGGCCATGCGTACGTGGCCGAGGCGGCGCGCCGCGGCGCGGTCGCCGCGATGGTCGCGCGCCGGGTCGAAGGCGACTCCCCGATTCCCCAGGTCGCCGTGGACGACACGCGGCTCGCACTCGGGCGTCTCGCGGGCCACTGGCGCGGACGCTTCGCGCTGCCGCTCGCGGCGCTCACCGGCAGCAACGGCAAGACCACGGTGAAGGAAATGCTCGCGGCGATCCTCGCTTCGCACTCCGGCTCGCCGCAAGCGGTGCTCGCCACGCGCGGCAACCTCAACAACGACATCGGCATGCCGCTCACGCTGCTCGAGCTTCGCGAGACGCACCGCTTCGCGGTGATCGAGATGGGCATGAACCACGAGGGCGAGATCGACTATCTCACCCGCATCGCGCGCCCGGCGGTGGCGCTGGTGAACAACGCCCAGCGCGCCCACGTGGGAATCCTCGGCAGCGTCGAGGCGATCGCCCGCGCCAAGGGCGAGATCTACTCGGGGCTTTCGCCGGCGGGGATCGCGGTGGTGAACGCGGACGACGCGCACGCCGGCTACTGGCGCTCGCTCAACGCGGGCCGCCGGGTCGTCTCCTTCGGGCTTTCCGGCGGCGCGGACGCAAGCGCCGTGCGAACCAACGGCGCGTGGCGATTCACGACCCCCGCGGGATCCTTCACGGTGGCGCTCCAGGTGCGCGGCGAGCACAACGTGCGCAACGCGCTCGCGGCGTGCGCGGCCGCTTTCGCGCTCGGCGTGGCGACCGATTCGATGCAGGCGGGGCTCGCTTCCTTCGGCGGCGTTCCGGGCAGGCTCGAGCGGCGCGTGGCGCCCACGGGCGCCGTCGTGATCGACGACACCTACAACGCGAATCCCGAGTCGATGAAGGCGGCGCTGGGCGTGCTTTCGGAAGAGCCGGGACGCAAGGTGTTCGTGATGGGCGACATGGGCGAGCTGGGCGCGGAGTCCCCGGCCCTGCACGCCGAGGTGGGCGAATACGCGCGCGCCGCCGGCATCGACGCCCTGATGGCCACGGGACAGGCGAGCCGCCAGGCGGTGCAGGCCTTCGGCAAGGGCGCCACGCACCACGACGACGTGGAATCGCTCGCGCGCGCGGCGGCGCGCGAGTCGCAGCGCGGCGCCACGATCCTCGTGAAGGGCTCGCGCTTCATGCGCATGGAGCGGGTGAGCGAAGCGCTCGCCGCAAGGGAGCCGGGCCATGCTGTATGACCTCGCGCAGTGGCTCTCGATCGACGCGAAGATCCGCGCCTTCAACGTCTTCACCTACATCACGCTGCGCGTGGTGCTGGCCGCGCTCACCTCGCTCGCGATCTCGTTCATCGTGGGCCCGGCGATGATCCGCAAGCTCGCCGCCTACAAGATCGGCCAGGCGGTGCGCGACGACGGCCCGCAGACGCACCTCATCAAGACGGGCACGCCCACCATGGGCGGGGCGCTCATCCTCGTGTCCGTGGCGATCACGACGATCCTCTGGGCCGACCTCGCCAACCGCTACGTGTGGATCGTGCTGCTCACGACGCTGGGCTTCGGCATCGTGGGCTGGGTGGACGACTGGCGCAAGGTCGTGCACCGCAACCCCAAGGGCCTTTCGGCGAAGGCGAAGTTCCTGTGGCAATCGGTGATCGCGATCGCCGCGGTGACCTACCTCGCCTACAGCGCGAAGCTTCCGCAGCAGACCGAGCTCATCGTGCCGTTCTTCAAGACCATCTCGATCCCGCTGGGCGCGGTGGGCTTCGTGATCCTGGGCTACTTCGTCGTGGTGGGCACTTCCAACGCGGTGAACCTGACCGACGGCCTGGACGGCCTTGCGATCATGCCGACGGTGATGATCGCCTCCGCCCTCGCGATCTTCGCCTACGTTTCGGGCAACGCGGTCTTCGCCAAGTACCTGGGCTTCCCGCTCATCTCGGGCTCGGGCGAGCTCGCCGTGATGTGCGGCGCGATGGCGGGCGCGGGCCTCGCGTTCCTGTGGTTCAACGCCTACCCGGCCGAGGTCTTCATGGGCGACGTGGGAGCGCTCGCGCTGGGTGCCGCCCTGGGAATGGTGGCGCTCGTCGTTCGCCAGGAGATCGTGCTGCTCATCATGGGCGGCGTCTTCGTGGTCGAGACGCTCTCCGTGATCATCCAGGTGGCGAGCTTCAAGCTCACCGGCAAGCGCGTCTTCCGCATGGCGCCGCTGCACCACCACTACGAATTGAAGGGCTGGAAGGAGAACCAGGTCGTGGTCCGCTTCTGGATCATCACGATGATGCTGGTGCTCTTCGGCCTGTCCACGCTGAAGCTTCGCTGATGAACGCCAAAGGGAGATGACGCATGACTGGAAAGGCAAGAGCGTCCTGGTGGTCGGCCTGGGCGACACGGGGATTTCGAGCTATCGCTGGCTCGCGCGCCAGGGCGCGCGGCTGCATGCCGCGGACACGCGAGCGGCGCCTCCGGCCCTGGGAGCGCTTCGCGCCGAATTCCCTCACGCTCGCGTATCGCTCGGCGCCTTCGACGAGCCGCTCCTGGCGGGCGTGGACGCGGTCGTTGCGAGTCCGGGCGTTGCGCTGCGCGAGCCCTTCCTGCGCTCCGCGATCGCCCGCGGCGTTGAAGTGGTTGGCGATGTCGAGATCCTCGGCCGCAGCCTCGCGGCCCACGCGCGGGGCCCGCGCGTGATCGGCGTGACGGGCACCAATGGCAAGTCCACCGTGACGGCGCTCGCCGCCGCCATGGGGGAGGCCGCGGGCATGAAGTCCGTGGCCGCGGGCAACATCGGCCTGCCGGTGCTCGACGCGCTTTCGAAGTTCGAGGACGAGGGTTTTCCGGAGCTGCTCGTGCTCGAGCTCTCCAGCTACCAGCTCGAGACCACCTCGTCGCTGGCGCTCACCGCGGCGGCGATGCTCAACCTCACGCAGGACCATCTCGACCGCTACGACTCGATCGCCGACTACGGGCGCGCCAAGGAGCGCATCTTCGCGCACGCCCGCACGCGCGTCGTGAACCGCGACGACCCGGCGAGCCTCGCGATGGCGGGCGGCGCCTCCACGCTTTCCTTCGGGCTGGGCGTGCCGCAGGGCGGCGCCGAGTGGGGCCTGGATGCCGCGCGCGAGAACCTCGTGCATGGCGGCGAGAAGATCATCGCGGCGCGCGACATGGCGATGCCGGGGCTGCACAACGCGGCCAACGGCCTCGCCGCGCATGCGCTGGCGACGGCCGTGGGCCTGCCCCCCGAGCCGCTCGCCCGCGCCCTCGCCGAATTCAAGGGCCTGCCGCACCGCGTGCAGCCCGTGGCCCACGCGTGCGGCGTCACGTACTACGACGACTCGAAGGGCACCAACGTGGGCGCCTCGGTCGCCGCGCTGGAAGGCTTCACGCAGCCCGTGATCCTCATTGCCGGGGGCGACGGCAAGGGCCAGGACTTCGCGCCGCTCGCACCCGCCGTGAAGCGCCACGCGCGCGCCGTGGTGCTCATCGGCCGGGACGCCGCGCGCATCGCCCTGGCGCTCTCCGGCACGGGAATCGCGATCGAGCGCTCGGCCACGATGGAAGAAGCGGTGGTCCTCGCATCCGAGCTCGCGCGCGAGGGCGACGCCGTGCTGCTTTCGCCCGCCTGCGCGAGCTTCGACATGTTCCGCAACTACGGCCATCGCGGCGAGGTCTTCGCCGCGGCGGCACGGCGCCTCGCCCAGAGCCGTGACAGCTGATGCTCTACAACCCCGCGCGCCGCGACTCGAGCCTCGACCCGGCATTGGCCTGGTCGGCGCTGCTGCTCGCCGCGATCGGCATGGTGATGGTGTATTCCGCCTCGATCGCGATGGCCGAGGCCGAGCGCTTCACGGGCTTTCGTCCGAGCTATTTCCTCGTGCGCCACTCGATCTACCTCCTCGTCGGGCTGGCGTTTGCCACGGCGTTGTTCAGGGTTCCCCTCTGGCTATGGCAGAGGGCGTCGCCGTGGCTTTTCATGCTGGGCACCACGATGCTCGTGGCGCTCCTCATCCCCGGCATCGGGCGCGAGGTGAACGGCGCGCGGCGCTGGATCCCGCTGGGGTTCGCGACCTTCCAGCCCTCGGAGCTGATGAAGCTCTTCGTGGTGCTCTACGCCGCGGACTACACCGTGCGCAAGGCGGCCTTCATGGATGACGTGCGCAAGGGCTTCCTGCCCATGTTCGCGGTGATGACGTTCATCGCGGCACTGCTGCTGCGCGAGCCCGATTTCGGCGCGCTGGTCGTGGTGACGACCATCGCCATGGCGGTGCTCTTCCTGGGCGGCCTCAACTGGCGGCTTTTCGCGGGCCTCGCGGTCTTGCTGGCCGGCGCCTTCGCGGCGCTCATCGTCTCTTCGCCCTACCGCCTGCAAAGGATCCTGGGCTTCATGGACCCGTGGTCCGACGCCTACGGCAAGGGCTACCAGCTCTCGCATTCGCTCATCGCCTTCGGCCGCGGCGAGCTCTTCGGCGTGGGGCTCGGGGCTTCCGTTGAGAAGCTCTTCTACCTGCCCGAGGCCCACACCGACTTCCTGCTGGCGGTGATCGCCGAGGAGCTGGGCTTCGCGGGCGTGTTCGTGGTGATCATGCTGTTCCTCTTCCTCATCCACCGCGCGTTCGCCGTGGGCCGGCAGGCGGCGAGCCTCGAGCGCTACTACGCGGCCCTGGTCGCCCAGGGCATCGGCGTGTGGCTGGGCGCCCAGGCGTTCATCAACATGGGCGTGAACATGGGGCTGCTTCCCACCAAGGGATTGACCCTTCCCCTTCTCTCGTTCGGGGGCACGGGAATCGTCGTTGCCTCGATGGCGATCGGGATCCTGATGCGCGTCGATTGGGAGAACCGCTACCTGATGCGGGGAGGCTCGCTATGAGGCGCGCGGCTCGCACCATCCTCATCATGGCGGCGGGGACGGGGGGTCATATCTTCCCCGGGCTGGCGATCGCGCGAGAGTTGGCGTCGCGCGGCTGGTCGGTGCACTGGATGGGGACGCCGTCGGGAATGGAGAACAAGCTCGTGGCGGAAGCGGGCTATCCGATGGTGCGGGTCAACATGAGCGGCGTGCGCGGCAAGGGGCTGCTCGCGTGGCTCGTGCTGCCGGCGAAGATCCTCGTGGCCTTCTGGCAATCGACCGCGGCGATCTTCCGCATCCGTCCCGACGTGGTGCTCTCGATGGGCGGCTACGTGGCGTTCCCGGGCGGCATGATGGCCGCCCTCTGGGGCAAGCCGCTCGTCGTCCACGAGCCGGGTGCCGTGGCAGGCATCACGAACCGCGTTCTCGCGCCCATGGCCGAGCGCGTGATCGTCGGCATGGAGGGCGCCTTCGATCGAAAGGTCGCCCAGAAGTGGGCCAATGCGCTGCCCAAGCCCAGGCGCGTCGACTGCCTGGGCACGCCCGTGCGCGAGGAGATCGCCGCGATCGCGCCTCCGGACGCGCGCTACGCCGGACGCGCGGGAAGGCTTCGCCTCCTCGTGGTGGGCGGAAGCCTCGGCGCCCAGACGATGAACGACCTCGTGCTCGCGGCGCTCGCGGCGATCCCGCCCGGCGAGCGTCCCGAGGTGGTGCACCAGGCGGGCACCAGGCTCTTCGAGGGCCTGCGCGAGGCCTACGCGAAGGCGGGCGTGGAGGGCGAGGTGCTGCCCTTCGTGGACGACATGGCCGCCCGCTATGCGTGGTGCGACATCCTGATCTGCCGCTCGGGGGCCATCACCGTGGCCGAGATCGGCGTGGCGGGCGTGGCCTCGATCCTCTTCCCGCTGCCGTGGTTCGTCGCCGACGAGCAGGCGGCGAACGCGAATTTCCTCGCGGAGCGCGGCGCCGGCGTCGCCCTTCACCAGCTCGAGACGAAACCGGCGGAGCTGGCGCAGCTCCTGCGGGGCCTTGATCGGGATCGACTCGCCGCCATGGCGCGTAACGCGCGCGCCCTCGGCAAGCCCGACGCGACGAAACGATGCGCCGAGCTCTGCATGGAGCTTGCCCATGCGGCATAAGGTAAAGCGCATCCACTTCGTAGGCATCGGCGGCTCCGGCATGTCGGGGATCGCGGAGGTCTTCTGCAACCTGGGCTACACGGTGAGCGGCTCCGACCTCTCGGAGAACCCGGCCGTGCGCCGCCTGCGCCAGATGGGCATCCGCATCGTGATCGGGCATGCGGCCCAGAACGTGGCGAGCGCCGACGCGGTCGTGGTCTCCACCGCAGTGAAGCCCGACAACCCCGAGGTGGTGCGCGCGCGCGAGGCGCACATCCCCGTGGTGCCGCGCGCGATGATGCTGGCCGAGCTCATGCGGTTCAAGCAGGGCATCGCGATCGCGGGCACGCACGGCAAGACCACGACCACCTCGCTCGTGTCCGCGGTGCTGGGCGAGGCGGGCCTCGATCCCACCTGCGTGATCGGCGGGCGCCTCAATTCCATCGGGACCAACGCGCGCCTGGGCAAGGGCGAGTTCCTCGTGGCCGAGGCCGACGAGTCCGACGCCTCGTTCCTCTACTTGCAGCCGGTGATCTCCGTCGTGACCAACATCGACGCGGACCACATGGAGACGTACGGCCAGGATTTCGAGAAGCTCAAGGCGACCTTCGTGGAATTCCTGGGCCACCTGCCGTTCTATGGGCTCGCGGTGCTGTGCAAGGACGACCCGCACGTGCGCGCGGTGATGCCCTCGGTGATGCGCCCGATGCTCACCTACGGCAAGGCGAGCGACGCCGACCTCGTGGCGAGCGACATCCGCTGGGACGCGGGGCGCATGCGCTTCCGCGCCGTGTCCCCTCGCCGGGGCTTCGAGGCGCTCGACGTGACGCTGAACCTGCCCGGCGAGCACAACGTCCTGAACGCGCTTGCCGCGATCGCGGTCGCGCGCGAGGTGGGGGCGAGCGATGCCGCGATCGCCAAGGCGCTCGAGGAATTCACGGGCGTGGGCCGGCGCTTCCAGCGCTACGGCGACGTGGCGCTGCCCGGCGGCGGCCACTACACGGTCGTGGACGACTACGGCCACCACCCCGCCGAGATGGCGGCCACCCTCGCCGCGGCGCGCGGCGCTTTTCCCGGCCGCCGCCTCGTGCTCGCCTTCCAGCCGCACCGCTACACGCGAACGCGCGACCTCTTCGAGGACTTCGTGAAGGTCCTCGCGACCGTGGACGACCTGGTGCTCGCCGACATCTATCCCGCGGGCGAGGCGCCCATCGTGGGCGCCGACGGCCGCTCGCTCGCGCGATCCGTGCGCCTCACCGGCAAGGTCGAGCCGCTCTTCGTCGAGAAGACCTCCGAGATGCGCGACGCCGTCCTGTCGCGCGTGCGCGACGGCGACGTGGTGGTCACCATGGGCGCCGGGTCGATCGCCAACCTGGCGCCCGAGCTCGCGATCCCTTCGGGGCCCCAAGGCTGAGATGGATATGAGCGATCGCCTCCTCCCACCGAACCTGCGCGGCGAGCTGCGCGAGAACGAGCCCATGGCGCGCCACGTGAGCTGGCGCGCGGGCGGAAACGCGCGCGTGTTCTACCAGCCGGCCGACGCGCTCGACCTGGGGGAATTCATGCGCACCCGCGGCGCGGAAGAAGCGATTCTCTTCGTGGGCCTGGGAAGCAACCTCCTCGTGCGCGACGGCGGCTTCGACGGCGCCGTGGTCTTCACGCACCACGCGCTCATCGGCATCGAGGTGGAGTCGGAAGTGGGCACGCCGCACGGGATGCTCGCCTTCCGCGCCGGGAGCGGCGTCCCGCTGCCGCACCTCGCGCGTTTCATCGCCAAGCACGGCGGCGCGGGGGCCGAATGGATGGCGGGCGTGCCCGGCACCGTGGGCGGGGCGCTCGCGATGAACGCGGGCTGCTATGGCGGCGAGACGTGGAACCACGTGATCGCGGTGGAGACCGTCGATCGCGCCGGGACGCTGCGCCATCGCACGCCGGCCGACTACGAAGTGGGCTACCGCCACGTGGCGCGGCGCGAGGCCGGGGACGAGTGGTTCGTTTCCGCGGTCTTCGGCTTCCAGCCGGGCGAGGAGCTCGCCGCCATGCGCCACATCAAGGAGCTCCTGCAGAAGCGCGTGGCCACCCAGCCGCTCAACCAGCCCAACGCGGGGAGCGTCTTCAGGAATCCCGAGGGCGACCATGCGGCGCGCCTCATCGAGTCGTGCGGCCTCAAGGGCTTCACCGTGGGAGGCGCGCAGGTCTCCCCCAAGCACGCGAACTTCATCGTGAACCTCGGCCACGCGAGCGCGGCCGACATCGAGAGCGTGATCGAGCACGTGCACGCCACGGTGCTCGAGAAGGCCGGCGTGGACCTCGTTCGCGAAGTCCGAATGGTTGGAAAGAGCTGAGTCATGGAAGAACACGATGATTTCGGAAAAGTGGCGGTGCTGATGGGCGGGCCCTCGGCCGAGCGCGAGGTGTCGCTCATCTCGGGGAAGGCCGTCCTCGAGGCCCTGCGCTCGAAGCGCGTGGATGCGCATGCGTTCGACCCCGCGGAGCGCGAGCTCTTCGAGCTCAAGCGCGAGGGCTTCGCGCGCGTCTTCATCGCGCTGCACGGACGCTTCGGCGAGGATGGCACGGTGCAGGGCGCCCTCGAGGTGATGGGCCTTCCCTACACCGGCAGCGGGGTGATGGGCTCGGCGCTCGCCATGGACAAGTGGCGCACCAAGCTCGTGTGGGACGCCTCGGGCATTCCCACCCCGAAATTCGCGATGGTGAAGTCCACCACCGACTGGGAGAAGGTGAGCGAGCACCTGGGCATGCCCGTGATCGTGAAGCCGGCGCGCGAAGGCTCCACGCTGGGCCTCACCAAGGTCGCGACGCCCGCCGATTTCGACGCCGCCTGGAAGCTCGCCGCGCGCTACGACGAGCTCGTGGTCGCCGAGGAGTTCGTGGCGGGCCAGGAGCTCACCGCGTCGATCGTCACCCTGCCCGGGCGTGGCGAGGTGGCGCTGCCGCTCGTTCGCATCGAGGCGCCCGAGGGCAACTACGACTACCAGAACAAGTACTTCACCGACGTCACGAAGTACTACTGCCCCGCGGGCGTGCGCCCCGAGGTCGAGGAAGAGATCCGCGCGCTCGCGCTGAAGAGCTTCCGCGTGCTCGGCTGCCGCGGCTGGGGGCGCGCCGACGTGATGCTGCGCGAGGACGGCACCTACTCGTTCCTCGAGATGAACACTTCCCCGGGAATGACGGGCCACAGCCTCGTGCCCATCGCGGCGAGGGCGGCCGGCGTGTCGTTCGCCGACCTGTGCCTGCGCATCCTCGAGGACGCGCGATGCGATTCGCGGAGGGTCCACTGAGCGCGCCCGCCCCCGCCCCCGCCCCGCGCCGCATCGTGTCCGCGACGGCCGCCGCCGTGGTCGCCGCCGCGCTCGCAGCGGGCGCGTGGTACGCCTTCGACGCGATCTCGTCGCAGCCCATTCGCGAGGTGACCTTCGCCGGCGACGTGGGCCGCGTGTCGCGTGCCGGCCTGGACGCGTTCGCGCACAGCGTGCAGGGCGCATCGCAGGAAGCCGCGTCCCTCGAAGCGGTGCGCGAAGCCGCCCGGCGAATCCCGTGGGTGCGCGAGGCATCCGTGCGCCGCCGGTTTCCCGATGCCGTCGAGCTCACGCTCGATACCTACGAGCCGCTCGCCCGCTGGGGCGATGCCTCGCTCGTGAGCACCCGCGGCGAGGTGTTCAGCGCCGATTACAAGGCCTTCTTGCCGCGCTTTCGCGGGCCGGAAGGCTCGGCTGCGCGGATCGCCGCGATGTATCCGGCGATCGCGAAAGCGCTCGCACCCCTCGCCTCGGCAGTGACCGACGTGAACCTCACGCCGCGCGGCGCATGGCAGGTGGCCCTCGAATCGGGATTCACGCTCGAGGCCGGCCATGCCGACGTCGAGGCGCGCTTGCAGCGCTTCGCCGCGGCCTGGCCCCAGCTTGGCCCCCAGGCCGTGGCGGGCGGCCACGCCGACCTTCGTTACGCAAATGGCTTCGCGCTGAGAAAGGCAGCCACGACACGATGATCCCGACCCGTCCGCGCGACACGCGCCAACTCCTCGTGGCCCTCGACATCGGCACCTCGAAGATCGTGACGCTCGTGGCCGAGATCACGCCCGAGGACACGCTGAACCTCATCGGGATGGGGAGCCACCCCTCCAGGGGCCTGAAGAAGGGCGTGGTCGTGAACATCGACTCCACGGTGAACGCCATCCAGCGCTCGCTCGAGGAAGCCGAGCTCATGGCCGACGCCAAGATCAAGGAAGTGCTCACGGGCATCGCCGGCAGCCACATCAAGAGCTTCAACTCGCACGGCATGGTCGCGATCAAGGACAAGGAGGTCCAGCAGTACGACATCGACCGCGTGATCGAGACCGCGCGCGCGGTGAACATCCCCATGGAGCAGCAGGTGCTCCACATCCTCGAGCAGGAATTCATCATCGACGGCCAGGGCGGCGTGCGCCAGCCGCTGGGCATGAGCGGGATGCGCCTGGAGGTGAAGGTCCACATCGTGACCGGGGCGGTGTCGGCGGCGCAGAACATCATGAAGTGCGTGCGCCGCTGCGGGCTCGAGGTTCGCGACCTCATGCTGCAGCCGCTCGCCTCCGCCGACGCCGTGCTCCTCGACGACGAGCGCGACCTGGGCGTGTGCCTGGTGGACATCGGCGGCGGCACCACCGACCTCGCCGTCTTCACCGAGGGCGCGATCAAGCACACCTCGGTGATCCCGATCGCCGGCGACCAGATCACCAACGACATCGCCATGGCCCTTCGCACGCCCACCAAGGACGCGGAGGAGCTGAAGATCTCCCACGGCGTGGCGCTCCGCCAGCTCGCGAGCACCGCCGACATGATCGAGGTGCCCGGCGTGGGCGAGCGCGGACCGCGCGAGCTCTCGCGCCAGACGCTCGCCGAGGTGATCGAGCCGCGGGTCGAGGAGCTCTATTCGCTCATCCAGCGGGAGCTGCGCTCCTCGGGCCTGGAGGAGCTGCTCTCCTCGGGGATCGTGATCACCGGCGGCTCGGCGCAGATGCGGGGAATGGTCGAGTTGGGCGAGGAAGTCTTCCACATGCCGGTGCGCGTGGGCGTGCCGCAGTACAAGGGCGCGCTCGCCGAGGTGGTGCGCAACCCGCGCTACTCGACGGGCATGGGGCTGCTGATGGCGGGACTGGACCAGGTGAAGCGCGAGCGCCACGCCAAGATGCAGGGCGCCGGCTTCAAGGAGGTGTTCGAGAAGATGAAGGGTTGGTTCAAGGGGAATTTCTGAAGGAGCTAGCGCAAGTGCAACGCACAACAAAGGAGACGACGATGATCGAGCTGTTGGAAAGCCAGACACCCGAAGCGGTGATCAAGGTAGTGGGCGTGGGAGGCTGCGGCGGCAACGCGGTGGACCACATGATCAACAACGGCGTGAACGGCGTGGAGTTCATCTCGATGAACACCGACGCCCAGGCGCTGAAGCGCACGCTCGCGAAGGTGACGCTGCAGATGGGAACGGGCGTGACCAAGGGCCTGGGCGCGGGCGCCAATCCCGAGGTGGGCCGCATGGCGGCCGAGGAAGACCGCGAGCGCATCACCGACCTCATCACGGGCGCGGACATGCTCTTCATCACCGCGGGCATGGGCGGCGGCACGGGCACGGGCGCGGCCCCGGTGGTGGCGGAGATCGCCCGCTCCATGGGCATCCTCACCGTCGCCGTGGTGACCAAGCCGTTCGCGTTCGAGGGCAAGCGCCAGAAGGTGGCCGCGGTGGGCATCGACCAGCTCAAGCAGCACGTCGACTCGCTCATCATCATCCCCAACGATCGCCTCATGCAGGTCCTCGGGGAGGATGTGACCTACGAAGACGCATTCCGCGCCTCGAACGACGTGCTGAACGGCGCCGTCGCGGGCATCGCGGAGGTCATCAACTGCCCCGGCATGGTGAACGTGGACTTCGCCGACGTGCGCACCGTCATGAGCGAGAACGGCGTGGCGATGATGGGCTCGGCGACCGCGTCGGGGCCGGAACGCGCGCAGATGGCCGCCGAGCAGGCCGTCCATTCGCCGCTCCTCGAGGATATTCACCTTTCGGGCGCGAGAGGAGTGCTGGTGAACATCACCGCGAGCCGCACCATGAAGCTGAAGGAGGTGCACGAGGTCATGAACACGATCCGCTCGTTCACCGCCGAGGACGCGACCGTGATCTACGGCAGCGTGATCGACGAGGCGATCGGCGACGCGCTGCGCGTCACGATCGTGGCCACGGGACTCGGCGGGCCGGCGGCGCAACGCACCCAGCCGGTGATGCAAGTGGTCACCCGCACGGGCACCGACGACGCGACCGGGGGGGTGAACTACGATGAGCTGGACCAGCCGACGGCGCTTCGCCGGCGGCGCGACACGACCGTGGAGGCCCTGCGGCACTCGGGCGTCGAGATGCTCGACATCCCGGCGTTCCTGAGGAAGCAGGCGGACTGAGAGTCACGTAACGCTCGATCGTTTCGTCCCCCGGGCTTGCGGGGACGCGGGTGGCAGGTCGCGGCGAATCTCCCGCCGCGCCCTGCGGTACGCTTCACGGGCTCGCTCCGGCGAGCCTGTTTTTTTAGCGCCTCAGGGCAGGCGCGGCAGGATCCTCCCGTTGTCGATCCGCACCTTGTCGCCCACCTGGACGTCGGGCTGGTTGTCCAGCGTGAGGATGCGGGCACGGCCATCGTCGAGCAGCACGACCACTTCCCAGCGCTTGGTGGACGCGATCGTGTCGCCGCCCACGCGCTGCGAAGGGCCCACGCGCGGCTTGCCGGCGCCGGGTCCCAACGGGACCGTGGCCACCAGGCCGCTGGGCTTCGATTCGTCGGTGCCCTTCGCCCCTACTTCCTTCTGTATCTCCTTCACCGAGCGCACCACGCCGCAGTCCTTGCAGGCGGGCGCCTGCGCCCAGGCGCCGCAGGCGGCGAACGCGATCGCGCAGAAAAGCGCGGCAATCCTCATGGACCCTCCGGTAAGAGTCTGATATAATTCAGGAAATGATTCGGCACGGAAGCGCCTCGCAATGATTCGGCAAAGGACTCTCAAGACCCTCGTGCGCGCGACCGGGGTGGGCGTGCACACGGGACAGAAGGTCTCCATGGTGCTCCGTCCCGCGCCGATTGACACCGGGATCGTGTTCAGCCGCTCGGACTTGCCCGGCGCTCCGCTCATTCCCGCGCTCGCCCTCAATGTTTCCAGCACCACGATGGCCACGGTGATCGAGGCCGACGGCGTGCGCGTGTCCACCATCGAGCACCTCATGTCGGCGTTCGCGGGCCTGGGCATCGACAACGCGTTCGTGGACGTGTCCGCCGAGGAAGTGCCGATCATGGACGGCAGCGCCGGCACATTCGTGTTCCTCATCCAATCCGCGGGCATAGAGGAGCAGGCCGCGGTGAAGAAATACATGCGCGTCCTGAAGCCCGTGGAGATCGAGGAGGGCGACAAGCGCGTGCGCCTCGAGCCCTTCAACGGCTTCAAGGTGGGCTTCTCGATCGAGTTCGCGCATCCCGTGTTCGACGCGGCGAGCTCCACGGTCGAGGTGGATTTCGCCGAGGTCTCGTTCGTGCGCGACGTGGCGCGGGCGCGCACCTTCGGCTTCACCCAGGAAGTCGAGATGCTGCGCTCCAAGGGCCTGGGCCGCGGCGGCTCGCTCGACAATGTCGTGGTGATCGACGATTTCCGGGTGCTGAACGCCGAGGGCCTGCGCATGGACGACGAGTTCGTCATGCACAAGGCGCTGGACGCCGTGGGCGACCTCTACACCGTGGGCCGGCCGCTCATCGGCGCCTTCTACGGCCACAAGTCGGGACATGCGCTCAACAACCTCCTGCTTCGAAAGCTCCTCGCCGACGCGACCGCATGGGAAGAGGTGACCTTCGACCGCATGGAAGCCTTGCCGCGAGCGTTCGCGAACCTCGCCCTTCGGCCCCAGTAGCCTCGCGCCGGCGCTACTTGCCGCGCTTGGCATTGCGTCCCGACATCCTTTCCAGCTGCTCCCGAAGCGGGGACTCGCGCATGCGCCCGGCGACTTCCGACAACTTCGCGGCGGGCAGCTCCCCGCGCGGCACGGCGCGGCGCGGGGGCTTCGGGACGGAAACTTGAACTTCCACCCGCATTGAAGTAAGCTCCTGATCCCTCGGATGTTTTGAGGTTTTTCGCGCGGCATCGCGCAGACCCTCGAGCAGCCGGGGCGCCAGATGGCGAAGGGCCGCGGCGACGGCTCCGCTGTCAGCGCAAACAACAACGATCGTTCCATCGACGGCGCACACCCGGCTCGCCTCCGCAAGGGCGGGCGGTGCAATTCCGCGGTAGCGCCGCTGCAGGCGCCTGATGTAAGCGAGCCGTTCGGCAAGCGGCCGCAGCTCCGCATTCTCGTCGAGCAGCCTGGCGATGGGTTCGGGGGTCATGGGAACGGAAGGAGCACTCGTTTGAACATTATTCTCGTTTCGGACAGCCTCGCGAAGAGCCGTTCGGTCGCGCTCTCGCAAACGCAGGTGGTCCTCATCGCGCTGGGCATCCTCATTTCCGGCTTCGTCCTCGCCATGGCCACCTACATGGTCACGATGAAGTTCGCCGTGGACCTGCGCAACCCGTACCTTCGCACGTTGCTCAACGCCTTGCACGAGGACGACCAGAAGCGCTCCGAAGCCGAGATGAAGGAGAACCTGAGCGCCCTCGCGGTCAAGGTGGGCGAGCTCCAGGCGCGGATCCTCCGGCTGGACGCGTTCGGCGAGCGCCTCGCCAAGGCCGCCGGCGTGAAGCACGAGGAATTCCGCTTCGACGAGAAGCCCGGCCAGGGCGGCCCGTCGGTGACCGGCCGCGATCTCACGCTCCTCGAGTTCAACCAGATGCTGGCCGAGATCGCGCACGTGCTCGACGATCGCAGCGACAAGCTGGGCGTTCTCGATTCCCTGCTCCTCGACGACCGGCTCGCCCGCAAGACCATTCCCACGACGATGCCGGTGGAGGCGGGGTACTACTCGTCGAACTACGGCTACCGCATCGACCCGATCAACGGCCACAGCAGCTTCCATACGGGCGTGGACATCATCGCCTCGCCCGGCACCCCGGTGATGGCGGCGGCGGGCGGAGTCGTCTCGACGGTGGGGTTCCTCGCCGAGTACGGCAACGTGGTCGACGTGGATCACGACAATGGCCTCACCACCCGCTATGCGCACCTCACGCGCAGCCTCGTGAAGGTGGGCGACGTGGTGATGAAGGGGCAGAAGATCGCGCTGGTGGGAGCCACCGGCCGCGTGACCGGGCCGCACCTGCACTTCGAGGTGCGCGAGAAC
>DATBEA010000355.1:0-1978 GCA_036276215.1 Usitatibacter sp. | reverse complement strand
ATCAACCACGAGATCGGCGGCGAGACGGTGCTTGCGGTGCGCGAGGTGCTGCGCCAGCGCCGCGCCCATTGCATCGAGGGCGCGATGGTCGCGGCCGCGGCGCTCTGGGTGAATGGCGATCCCCCGCTCGTCATGCACCTGGACTGCGACACGAGCGACTATCCGCACGTGATCGCGCTCTTCCGGCGCCACGGAGCCTGGGGCGCGATCTCGAAGACCAACGGGGCGCCGCTGCGATACCGCGACCCGATCTACAGGACGCTGCGCGAGCTGGCGCTGTCGTATTTCCACGAGTACTCCAACAAGCGCGGCCACAAGACGCTGCGCAGCTATTCGACCTCGTTCGACATGCGCCGCCTCGACCCGGCCGATTGGGTCACCTCGAAGAAGTCCTGCTGGAAGGCCCACGACCGCATCACGGAGCTGCGCCATTTCGCGCTCATCTCGCGCCGCCAGGAGCGCCTGCTCGCCAAGCGCGACCCGTTCGAGCGCAAGGCCTCGAAGATCGTCGAGTACCCGCGCCCCGCGACCTAGCCGGCGATCGCCTCGTCCACCTCGTGGGGCGGGAGCGCGGCGAGCGGCCGGGGCGCCTCGGGTTTCGCGGGAGGAGATGCGAGCCTTCGCTGCATCCACACCGTGTCGTGCCATTCGCCCAGCTTGTAGCCCACGTCGCGGTAATGGCCGAGCGGCTCGAAGCCGACCGACGCATGCATGCCCACGCTCGCGGCGTTGGGAAGCGCGATGCCCGCGAACGCATTCGTGAAGCCCTGGCGAGCCAGCACGCGCAAAAGCGCCTCGTAGAGGCTTCGCCCGACGCCGCGGCGGCGCGCGCGCTCCTGCACATAGCAGGAGACATCCACCGACCATTGGTAGGCCGCGCGCTCGCGATGCTCGCAGGCGTATGCATAGCCCAGGAGGCCCTCCGGGTCCTCGAGGACGAGCCAGGGAAACTTGCGCAGCGTCTGCACGATGCGCCGCTCGACCTCCGCCACGGTGGGAGCCTCGAGCTCGAACGAGATGAAACTGCCGCTCACGATGGGCGCGTAGATCGCGTGGATGGCAGGGGCGTCGCGCGCGGCGGCGAGCCGGATATTCCCGGCGCTCACAGGGCGAGCTCCAGGACCCGCATCGCCTCGCGGTGCGGACGAGACCCCGCCTCGCGCCATCCGAGCTTGCGGTAGAAGGCAAGCGCCTGGGCGTTGCGCTCGCTCACCGAAAGGCGGATCGCGCGCTTGCCCAGGCGCGAGAAGACCCGCACCGCATGGCGATGGAGCACTCGCCCCAGGCCGAGGCCGCGAAGCTCGGGGATCACGTAGAAGAGGTTCACGTACCCGAGGGAGGCGTCCTCCTCGACGAGGCGCATCTCCGCCTGGCCCACGATGCGCTCGCCGTCCCAGAGGTGCACGTTGCCCTCGGGAAGCTCGGCGATGCGATGGCGGATCTGCGCGACATACGAGCTGTTATCCGCGCCCATCTCGGCTTCCATGCCCTCCTGGGTGCCGAAGGTCGCGACGTACGCATCGCGCCGGAAGCCGACGCAGGCCGCGCGGTCGCGGCCGAGGTCGATGGGCACGAGGCGGTACTGGGCGAGCGCCTGCGAACGCAGCACCTGCTCGGGCTCGCCGCCGTCCAATCGAACGCGCTTCCAGCGCGTGAAACCGGCGCGCTCGAAGGTGCGGATCGCCGCCGCGTTGCCCTCGCTCGGGCCGGCGATGCACTCCGGGACGCCGCGGTCGAACACTTCTTCGTCCACGAAGCGGCGCGCCACCCGCGTGCCCAGGCCGTGGCCCAGGCGCCACGCGTCGGCGATGAAGAGGTCGACCCCAACCGCGTCGGCCGCACAGTCGAGCTCACGGGCGTAGCCGGAGAACTCCGCCACGGGATAGGCCTGGGCGTAGCCGCAGTCCGCGCCGTCCACGCGCACGATGAAGGAACGCACGGCGCATGCGGGCTCGGTTCGCGGGCCGTAACGGGCCAC
>DATBEA010000354.1:0-3336 GCA_036276215.1 Usitatibacter sp. | reverse complement strand
GGCCGACTTCGATCATATGGGCAGCGACGAGATCGGAAAGCTCTTTGGCGGTGACGAATGAAGCTGCTGCTCGATACGCATCTGTTGCTCTGGGCGGCGGGTGCTCCGGAGAAGCTACCCACCACCGCCCTCGCCGAGATTGAAAACACCGACAACGAGCTGTTGTTCAGCGCGGCGAGCCTCTGGGAGGTCGCCATCAAGGCTGCGCGCGGTCGCGATGATTTCGTCGCCGACGCGGGCGAGATCCGCGAAACGCTCGAGGAAAGCGGGTTCCAGGAGCTTCCCATCTCGTCCCTGCACGCGGTCGCCTTATCCCGGCTTCCAGCGATCCACGCAGACCCGTTCGATCGCATGCTCGTCGCCCAAGCGCTCAGCGAGCCTATGGCGCTGATGACCACCGACGAGCGTTTGGCTGCCTACCCCGGAGCGATCGAAGTCGTCTGAGAACTACCGCGTGTCCCGGCTAGGTAGAAGGGCGCAAGTGCGGCGAGTGCCGGACGACCAGCCGGATGATGAACGGGGCCAGCGCGATCGTCGCGAAGAGCCGGATCGTCTGCAGCGCCAGCACAAAGGAGAGATCGACGGTGGGTGTCGAGGCCGCGATAATGGCCGCGACATCGGCGCCGCCCGGGCTCATTGCGAGATACGCCGTGAGGCCATCCACGTGCGCGAGCCGCGCCACGACCCACGAGACGAGGCCGCAGAAGACGACCAACGCGATCGCCCCACCGAGCACGACCGGAAGCGCCTTGCCCGCATGGATCAACGCGTCGCGCCGAAATCCCAGGCCAATGTGCCAACCCAGGAGCGCATAGGCGGCGGCGAGAATCCAGCGGGGCAAGTCGATCTCGAGCCATCCGGCGGCATGGAGCGCCGAGAGGAAGATCAGCGGGCCGATGAGGCCGTACCCCTGGAGCCGGGCCAGCCGCGCCAGCTGCTGCCCCACGAAGATGAGCAGCAGCACCGTCGCCAGATTTCCCCAATGAATCATCGCGAACCAGGAAGCGCCCGGCGGATGCGATGCCGGAGGAGCCCAGAAGTGCGCGATGAAGGTGGTCGCGAACGCGACACATAGCACCCGCGTGTACTGCATGAACGCCACCAACGACTTGTCCGCGCCGTGGGCCTCGCTCAGCATCACCATCGCGCTCGCCGCTCCCGGCGACATGCCATAGACGGCGGTGGCGCCCGGGATGAGGCCCGTGCGGCTGATGAGCCATCCCAACGCCGTGGCGCCGATGAGGGTCATGGCCGCCGCCGCGACGAAGAGCACGGCGCCGTGGCTCAGCGTGGCGGCGATCCCGGGCGTCATAGAGCCCGCGATCATCGCCGCGATCACGCCCTGCGCCCCCATATACGACCATCGCGGAACATCCAGGCGCGCGCCATTCACGCCGAGGACGATTCCACCGATCATGGGGCCGATGAGGAGCGCCGCGGGAAGCTCGGCATAGCTCCATGCGGCCGTGATGCAGAGCGAGATCGCGAGCAGCGCCGACCACTTGGCCGGCGCGCGCCACGAGGCGATGCTCATCCGAGCTCGATGGATTCGGACGTCGCGATGCGGCTGAGGCGCGGAAAGATGTTCTTGAAGCTGAACGCGTGCATCTCCGCGCTCGAGCCCGCGCAGAGGTCCTCGGCGATGACGAGCTCATAGCCCAGCTCGTACGCGTTGCGCGCCGTGGACTCGACGCCGATGTTGGTCGAGATCCCGCCCAGCACGATCGAGCGAATGCCGCGGCGGCGAAGCTGGAGGTCGAGCTCGGTGCCCGTGAAGGCGCCCCACTGGCGCTTGGTGATCACGAGATCGGCGGGCGCGGGCGGCTGCGGGAAGACATCCCAGTCGGCGGGGAGCGCGCCGTAGTTGGCCGGCTGGTCCACGGGCTGCTTCAGCGCATCCACGCCGCCTGCCGAGAACGACACGCGCACGTGCACGACCAGGGCTCCGGCCGCGCGGAAGCGCTCCGCGAGCTTCATGGAGCCCGCATGGATCTCGGCGGCCGGATGCGGCGCGACGTTCATCGCGAGGACGCCCTTCTGGAGGTCGATGAGCACGAGGGCGGTGGACTTGGCGGGTAGCTGCATGGAGAAAGCCTAGCATTTCTGAACCGATCCCCCACACCAAGGTCCATGCCACTCCAACCCCAACAAAGAACCAGCCATGGCCCACTCCAAGAAGCCCAATGCAATCGCGCTCCTGGTAGGCGACCACCGCAAGGTCGCCGGCCTCTTCAAGAAGTTCGAGAAGGCGAAGAGCGCGCAGAAAGGCGCGCTCGCGCACGAGATCTGCCTCGAGCTCTCCGTCCACACCACCATCGAGGAGACGCTCTTCTACCCGGCGCTGCGCGGCAAAGTCGAGGACAGCCTCCTCGACGAGGCCCACGTGGAGCACGACAGCGCCAAGATGATCATCGCCGACGTCCTCGCGAACCGGGTCACCTCCGAGTTCTACGACGCCAAGGTGAAGGTGCTCTCCGAGCTCATCAAGCACCACGTGAAGGAGGAGGAGCAGCGCGGCGGCCTCTTCACGCAGGCGCGAAAGTCGAAGGTGGACCTGGTGGCGCTGCGCGAGAAGATGGAGGCGAGCAAGGAGGCGCTCTCGGCGAAGTACAAGCGCTCGATCCCCGAGCCGATCATCCGGGCGCTGGGCAAGCCCAGGGTGAAGGCGGGGAAGCCGGTGGGCTGAAGCCGTCCGACCCGAAGGCCGCCGCAACGGCGGCTTTTCCAGCCTTTCGCCCCCTGCCCTCTGCATTCCGTCGCCCTCCCCTCGCCACGGGCGGGCCGCCGGCCTAGAGTGATCGAATCGACAATTCGGCACTCCAGGAGCACACCATGATCCCGCGCATCGCCATCCTGCTGCTGGGCCTGGCATTCGGCTGCAATGCAGCCGCGGCCGATACTGCGAACAAGTGGTCCACCTGGTTCGGCGGCAATATCAACGTTTCGGAGGCCGTGCAGGGACCGCTGCTGGCGGTCGGCGGGAACGTGGCGGTGAGCGGGCCCGTTTCCGGCGCCGCGCATCTCGCGGGCGGCAACGTGACGATCGCCAAGAGCGCCGTGATTTCGGGAGACGTCGACGTGGCCGGCGGCGACGTGACGATCGGTGGATCGATCATGGGGCGCCTCAAGGCCGCGGGCGGCACGGTTCGGATCGACGGACCCGTAACGGGCGATGCCTCCGTTGCCGCGGGAAGGCTGGAGCTGGGCCCCGGCGCCCGCATCGAGGGCAAGCTCAGCTTCCGGGGAGACGACTTGCGGCAGGATCCCGGCGCGCAAGTGGTGGGCGGCATCCAACGCCATGTGGGCTATCAGGATTGGCACCAGCACACGACCGGG
>DATBEA010000353.1:0-15058 GCA_036276215.1 Usitatibacter sp. | reverse complement strand
AGGTCTCATAACCCTCGCGCCCGCCCCAGAGCACGTAGTTCTCGCCTCCCAGCTCGTGGGTGAGCTCGAGCACGTTCTTCACCTGCGCCGCGGCGTAGGCGAAGACTTCGGGATCGGGATTGGTCGCGGCGCCGGACATGTAGCGGCGATTGGTGAAGAGATTGGCCGTGCCCCAGAGGAGCTTCACGCCGCTCTTTCGCATCTTCTTCTCGAGCACCTCGCCGATCTTGCGCACGTTCGCGTTGGATTCGCGAAGGGTGGCGCCTTCCGGGGCGATGTCGCGGTCGTGGAAGGTGAAGAACGGCGCCCGCAGCAGGCGGAAGAGCTCGAAGGCGGCCTCGACCTTCTCTTGCGCCTGCCGCATCGGATCGCCTCCCGCGGCGTGCCACGGCCGGCGGAAGGTCTCGCCGCCGAAGGGGTCCAGGCCCGGCCACACGAAGGTATGCCAGTAGCAGACCGCGAAGCGCAGGTGGTCCTCCATGCGCTTGCCCAGGACCTTCTTGTCGGGCTTGTACCAACGGTAGGCGACGGGCTCTTTCTGCTGGAAGAAGGCGGCAGTCTTTTTCATGGGCGTGCTTTCGTTTGCGTGGCGTTTTTCACAGGTGCTTGTTCACGAGCGCCTCGAGGCGCTCCTGGCGGCCCGAGCGCGGCTGGGGCTCGAGGTCGTCCTTGTCGATGTGCCGGGCGAGCTTGTCGAGGGAGGTGCGCCCGTCGAGTATCTCGCGCCCGAGCCTTCCGCTCCATCCCGCGTAGCGCTGCTCGAGGTTGCGCGCGAGCTCGTCGTCCCGAAGCATCTTCTCGGCGACGAGGAGCGCCTGCGCGCAGACGTCCACCGCGTCGGCGTGGGCGTGGACGAGGTCCGCGGGATCCATGGACTGGCGCCGCACCTTGGCATCGAAGTTGAGCCCGCCCGAGGTGAAGCCCCCGCCGCGCAGGATCGCGTAGAGGGCGAGCGCCACCTGCGGCACGTTGTTGGGGAAAAGCGTCGTGTCCCACCCCAGCAGCTCGTCGCCGCGGTTCATGTCCACGGAGCCGAAGATGCCGAGCGCCTGGGCCATCGCGATCTCGTGCTCGAAGCTGTGGCCGGCGAGGAGCGCATGGTTCTGCTCGATGTTCACGCGGACCTCGCGCTCGAGGCCGTAGCGGCGCAGGAACCCGTAGACGGTGGAGACGTCGGCGTCGTAGAGGTGCTTGCACGGCTCGGCGGGCTTGGTCTCGACGAGGATCGGGCCCTTGAAGCCGATCTTGTGCTTGTGCTCGACCACGAGGGCGAGGAAGCGGCCGTACTGGTCGAGCTCGCGCGAGAGCTCGGTGTTGAGGAGCGTCTCGTAGCCTTCGCGCCCGCCCCAGAGCGCGTAATTCTCGCCTCCGAGCCCATGGGTGAGCTCGAGCGCGTTCTTCACCTGCGCGGCGGCGTAGGCGAAGACCTCGGGATCGGGATTGGTGGCCGCGCCCGCCATGTAGCGCCGGTTCGACGTGAGGTTCGCCATGCCCCAGAGGAGCCTCACGCCGCTATCGTCCATGCGGCGCGCCAGGAGCTCGCCCATGCGCCGCACGTTCGCGCGCGTCTCGGCGAGGCTCGAGCCTTCGGGGGCGACGTCCAGGTCGTGGAAGGTGAAGAACGGTGCCTTCAGGATGCGGAAGAGGTCGAATGCCGCGTCCACCTTCTCGCGCGCCTGGGCCATGGCTTCGCCATTGGCCGCGTGCCAGGGACGCAGGAAGGTCTCGGCCCCGAACGGATCGGCGCCGTTCCACACGAAGCTGTGCCAGAAGCACACGGCGAAGCGCAGCTGGTCTTCCATGCGCTTGCCGAGCACCCTGCGATCGGGCTCGTACCAGCGGTAGTCGACGGGACGCGTGCGCTCGAAGAAGGAGGCCGTCATCTTCACGAGGCGTGCCCGTTGGTGTGGGCGAAGCGCCCGAGCGCCGGGTAGAGCTTCTGCCAGCGGCGGTGGCGCTCCGCATGCACCTTGGCGCGGGCCGCGCGAGGCTCGAAGGTGCGCACGCGGGCCGGTCGCGCCAGGCTGGAAAGCGGAGCACCGGTCGCGAGACGCGCAAGGCGCGCCGCGCCCAGGGCGCAGCCGATCTCGCTCTCGGCCACCTGGTGCAACGGAAGATCCAGCACGTCGGCCATCACCTGCGCCCAGAGCGTGGATCGCGCGCCGCCGCCGATGAGGTCCGCCTGCTCGAGCACCGTGCCCGCGCTCGCGAGCGCCTCTTGCGCGTCGCGCATCGCGTAGGCGACTCCTTCGAGCACGGCGAGCGTCAGGTCCGCACGCGTGGTCGCGCTGTCCAGTCCGATGAAGGCGCCGCGCACCGCGGCATCGTTGTGCGGGGTGCGCTCGCCGTTGAGGTAGGGCGCGAACCAGCAGGGCGAAGCCGCCTTTGCGTTGCCGATCTCGCGAAGGAGCGTGGCCTCGTCCGTGCCGGACACACCCGCCCACCATGCGAGGCTCGCGGCGGCGGCGAGCAGCACGCCCATCTGGTGCCACGTCTCGGGCACCGCATGGCAGAACGCGTGGACGGCGCGTTGCGGCGCCGGCGCGAACGATGCGGTGGTGGCCCAGAGCACGCCCGACGTTCCCAGCGAGACGAAGGCGTCGCCCGCGTGCACGGCGGCAAGGCCCACCGCGCCCGCGGCGTTGTCGCCCGCGCCACCGGCGATGACGGGCGCGGACTTGAATCCCCAGCGCTTCGTCAATTCAGGCGAGAGCTCGCCCGAAGGCTCGCTGCCTTCCACGAGCCGGGGCATCTGGTCGCGCCGCATGCCCGTGGCCGCGAGCGCGGCATCCGACCACCGGCGATGGCCCACGTCCAGCCACAACGTGCCCGAGGCGTCGGACATCTCCTCGACCATTTCCGCGCAGAGGCGAAAGCGCACGTACGCCTTCGGAAGGAGCACCGTGGCCACGCGCGCGAAGATTTCGGGCTCGTTCTCGCGCACCCACATGAGCTTGGGCGCCGTGAATCCCGGCATGGCGAGGTTGCCCGTCACCGACTGCACCGCGGACCACTGCCGCGTGAGCCGCTCGCACTGCTCGGCGCTGCGCCCGTCGTTCCAGAGGATGCACGGGCGAAGCACGGCCCCCTTCTCGTCCAGGAGCGTGGCGCCGTGCATCTGGCCGGATAGTCCGATCGCCTTGGTTCCCGCGAGCGCGGAGCCATGGCTCGCGCGAAGCTCGTCCATGCACGCCACCACGGCGTTCCACCAATCGGCCGGGTCCTGCTCGCTGAACCCGGGCTTGGGCCGGCTCACGGTGAGGGGACGCGACGGGCTCGCGATCACACGGTCGTCCTCGCCTACGAGCGCCACCTTCACGCTGGAGGTGCCGATGTCGATTCCGAGCGTCGTCACGCGGCCTCCGCGATTCGCCGCTCGTCGGCGCCGAAGAGGTGCCATTTGCCGGGCGCGGGGTGCACGCGCACGACCTCTCCCTCGCGCTGGCGTCCCTGCCCGGGAATGTGAAGGAGCACTTCCCCGGCCGGCGCGCTGCAATGCAGGTAGGTGCTCGACCCGTGCTGCTCGATCACATCGACCTCGAGCGGCCAGCCCTGCGTGCCTTCCGGCGCGAGCTCGAGGTGCTCGGGCCTCACGCCGAGGGTCACGAACTGGCCCTCCTGGATCGCGCGGCCATCGCGCGGCAGCGTGAGCGATCCCAATCCGTCGCAGTCGATCTCGAAATCGGAGGCGCCCGCGCGCACGATCCGGCCCGGGATGAAGTTCATGCGCGGCGATCCGATGAAGCCCGCCACGAACTTGTTGCGCGGGCTGTTGTAGAGCTCGAGCGGCGGGCCCACCTGCTCGATCACGCCCGCGCGCAGCACCACGATGCGGTCGGCCATCGTCATGGCCTCCACCTGGTCGTGGGTCACGTAGACCATCGTGTTCTTGAGCCGGTCGTGCAGCTTCGAGATCTCGACCCGCATCAGCACGCGAAGCTCGGCGTCCAGGTTCGAGAGCGGCTCGTCGAAGAGGAAGATCCTGGGGTTGCGCGTGATCGCGCGCCCGATCGCCACGCGCTGGCGCTGGCCGCCCGAGAGCTGCCGCGGCTTCCTGTCGAGGTACGGGTCGATGCGAAGCATCTTCGCCGCATGGTCCACGCGAGCGGCGACCTCCGCCTTCTTCATGCGCATGTTCTCCAGGCCGAAGGCGAGGTTCTCACGCACGGTCATGTGGGGATAGAGCGCGTAGGACTGGAACACCATGGCGACGCCGCGATGGGCGGCGGGGGTGCGCACCACGCTCTGGCCGTCGATGCGGATGTCGCCCGAAGTCGCATCCTCGAGGCCCGCGATGAGCCTGAGGAGCGTCGACTTGCCGCAGCCCGACGGCCCCACGAAGACCACGAACTCGCCGTCGGGGATCTCGAGGCTCGCGTCGCGGATCACGTCCACCACGCCGAAGGTCTTGGACAGTCCCTCGATCGTCAGGCTGGCCATGAGCGAGCGCATTCCCCTGGCAGTTCGATTTCATGGGTCATTTGATGCCGGTCGAGGCGATGCCGGTCATGATGTAGCGCTGCAGGAAGAGGAACCCGAGCGCGAGCGGCAGCGCGGTGAGCGTGGTCATCGCGAGGAGCATCCCGTACTGGATGCCGTTCTCGTCGCTGTAGCCCGCGAGGGCCAGCTGCAGCGTGTAGACCTCCGGTTTGTTGAGGATCACCAGCGGCAGCAGGAAATCGTTCCACCGCGACATGATGGAGAAGATCGCCACCACGGCGAGCGCGGGCGTCGCGAGCGGCAGCACGATCCTCCAGAAGATGCGCCACTCGCTCGCGTGGTCCATGCGCGCGGCCTCCAGCAGCTCGTCGGGGATCGTGAGCATGTATTGGCGTAGCAGGAAGACACCCGTCGGCGTCGAGATGACCGGCAGGATCACGCCCCAGAGGTTGTTCACCAGGCGCAGCTCGGAGACGATGAGGTAGATCGGCACCAGCACGACGGTGGCCGGCACCATGAGGGTCGCGAGGATCGCGAGCAGCGCCACGCCGCTTCCGCGGAAGCGGTACTTGGAAAGCGCGAACGCCGCCATGGAATTCATCAGCAGCGTGATCGCCGTGGCCACCACCGTGATGAACACCGTATTGTAGATCGACGACCAGATGGTGCCGCCGGCCGAGGCGAGGAGCTTCGAGTAGTTCTCCGTGCCGATGTGGAAATGCTTGAGCGCCCGCGCGGAATCGATCTGCACCGCGAAGACCCCCGCCTCGGGGTGGGCGGGATCCACCATCTGCGCCTCGATCCCCACGCGGCGCACTTGCGCGAGGGTGCGGGCCACGCCGCTCGCGGAGGTGACGGCGTAGAGCGGCAGGGGCCGGTCGTAGCCCACGACCCGCGCCGTGGTGGCCGCCTCGGGCAGCACGGTCGGGGGAAACTCGAGGAGGTTGCCCTCGCTCTTGAACGAGGAGAGCACCACCCAGAGGACGGGTGCGAGCATCACGACCACGCCCAGGACGAGGTAGCCGTAGGTGAGCCAGTCGGTCCAGTCGGCACGGATGCCGCCGCGCCGGCGCGCGAGGAAGGCCCATCCGGGGCTCGTCACGGCGCCTTCAGCCATTGGCGCCTCCGCTGCGCGAAATCCGCATCTGGATCGCCGTGAAGACGAAGAGCACCGCGCCCAGCATGAGGGAAGCCGCGGCCGCGAGGCCGTAGTTGCGCGGCATGGTGGCGAAGCCCGTGTCGAAGATGTAGTGCACGATCATCTTGGTCGCCGTGCCGGGCCCGCCGCCCGTGAGCACGTAGATCTCGTCGAAGGTCTGCACCGAGCGGATCACGGCGAGGATGAAGACCACGAGGAGCACGGGCTTCAGCAGCGGCAGCGTGATGCGCGTGAACACGCGCCAGGGCGAGGCGCGGTCCATCTTCGCCGCCTCGTAGATGTCGGCCGGGATGCTCTGCAGGCCCGCGAGCAGGATGATGGTGTAGAAGCCCATGTGCGCCCACACCGTGACGAACACGCTCCACTTGAAGGCGCGCGAGGGATCCGTGAGCCATGTGACGCGCTCGAAGCCGAGCGAGCCGAGGATGCCGTTCAGGGCGCCGTCCCGCTGCAAGAGCCACAGCCACGTCATCGCCACCACCACGGGCGAGAGCATCACCGGGAAGAAGAAGATGCCGCGGAAGAAGCCGCGCGCGCGGATGTCGCGGTTCAGCGCGATCGCCGTGGCGAGCGCCATCCCGATCATCACCACGACCTGCGTGGGCACGAACAAGAGCGCGTTGCCCACCGAGCGCCAGAAGAGGTCGCGCGAGCACGTCGCCGGCTCCAGGTAGTTGCCGCACTCCAGGAGGGTCGCGAAGTTCGCGAGCCCCACGTAAGTGCGCTCGCCGGGATAGAGGTTGTCGGTGCCGGTCACCGAGTACATCACGTTGATGAGCACGGGCGCGAGCGAGAAGAGCGTGATGATCGCGAGGTTCGGGAGGAGGAACATCCACGGCACGATCCTGTTGCCCCTATCCATGGCCGCGCTCAATGCCCCGAAGCCTGGATGGCGAGGTCCACGTCGCGCTTCACGAAGGCGAGCGCGGTGTCCACGTCCAGCTCGTGGGTCAGGATCTGGCTGATGCGGGTGGTGAGGGCGTTCAGCGCCGCGCGCTGGTAGCGCCAGCCCTGGAAGGCGTACGCCTGCGCAGGCACGTTCGGCACCTGGCGGGTGAAGGCCACGAGCGCCTCGCGCACGCGCTGCGAATCGTTGGGATATTCCACGCCCGTCTTCACGAGCGTGGCGGCCTCGGGAATGTTCGCGTGCCGCGCGAGCGCGGCGCGCATGTTGTCCTCGCGAGCGAGGAAGGCGAGGTAGCGGGCACAAAGCTCGGGATGCTTCGTGTGCCTGAAGGCGACCATGGCGGCCCCGCCTGGCATGAGCACGCAGCCCGCCGTGCCGCAGGGCGCATCCACCACCTTCCAGTCGAAGGCGTCGCCCACGGTCCGGTCCATGAGGAAGAGCGACCACGAGCCGCCAAAATAGAAGACGACCTTGCCGTTCATGAAGTCCGAGAAGCGGTCCAGGTGCGTGGTGCCGCCCACCGCGCCCCAGAGATCCATGGGCATGGTGCCGTCGCGATGCCAGGCGACGAACTTCTCGACCGCGGTTTTCAGCCCCGGATCCACGACGAAGCGGCCCTGCTCGTCGACGAGCTTCGCGCCGTAGCTGAGGGCGAGGCTCGCGAAGCGGTGCGCCGAGCGATCCATCTCCATGGGCATTTCGGTGCGCGTGGCCTTCGCCACCTTGCGCGCGGCCGCGGCCCAGTCGTCCCAGGTAGCGCCCGGCGCAGGCAGCTCCACGTGCGCCTGCTTGAAGAGCGTGAGGTTCACGAAGGCGCCGTTCAGCGTGACCGCCCCCGCCATGCCGTTGATCGCGTTGCCGCGCGGGTCGGCGCGCATCGCGGGCAAGAGGTTGCCGAACTCGCGCTCGAAGTACGCCTGCTCGGCCCGCGAGAGGTAAGGCCGGATATCCAGGTAGTACTTCGAAAGCCCGCCCCAGTCGGCCACCATCGAGATGTCCGGCCCTTCTCCGGAGGCGAGCTGCACCGGAAGGCTCTCCAGCAGCGACTGGAACGACACCACGCGGAAATCCACCTGCGTGCCGGGGTTCTCGCGCATGAACTTCCGCGCCGCCACGCCTTCGTCCGCGTGGATGTGCTGGACCGAGATGGTCTCGGGCGCCGAGGCCGTCGCGAGGGTGGATGCCGCGAACGCGATCGCCGCGGCGAGCCGCAGGAGCGTCAAGCCCGGCTCGCGATGACGGCGACGGGCGGGCGCAGGCGCGGCGCCGCGTCGGACTGGCGCCGGATGAGGGAGAAGTCCATCACGACGTGCTCGCACTTCTCGGCGACGCCGTCGCGCTGCGCGCGGATCTGGCGCACGAGGAGGTCGACGGCCGCGCCCGCCATGTCGAAGATGGGCTGGCGCACGGTGGTGAGCTCGGGCCAGATGGTGGTCGCGAGCGCGGCGTCGTCGAAGCCCGCGACCGTGAGGTCGCCCGGCACGTCCAGCCCCATGCGGTGCGCGATCGCCACCGTGGCCGCGGCCATGTCGTCGTTGGAGGCGAAGATCGCCGTGGGCCGCGTCTCGTTGCGCAGCAATACCTCGGCCGCGTCCAGCCCCGAGCGGTAATTGAACATGCCCTGCGCCACGAGCGAATCGGGAAGCTGCAGGCCCGATTCCTTCATCGCCGCGCGGAAGCCCGCGAGGCGACGCGCGCTGGCGGTCTGGTTCGGGTGCCCCGTGATGAAGCCCAGGCGATGGTGCCCCAGCGCGACCAGGTGCTGGGTCATCTCGAAGGCCGCGCGGTAGTCGTCGATGCCGATGGCGCAGATGCGCTTGTCGGGCGCCCCGCTCGCCACCGCCACGGCCGGCGTCGAGGTCTTCGCGACCAGGTCCAGCAGCGCGCGCGAGTCGCACAGCGGCGGCGGCAGGATGATGCCGTCGATGCCGTTGTCGATGAGCTCCTTCGCCTCCTCGATCCCCTCCTCGCACTTCTGGACCACGAGCTGCAGGTGGCCCAGGCTCGCCCGGTTGAGCGCGCCCACCAGGAGCTCGTTCAGGTACGCGGCGCTGGGGTTGCTGTAGAGGATCGCGATGCGGATCAGCTTGGAGCCCGCGAGGCGGCGCGCCGCCTGGTTGGGCATGTAGCTCAGCTCCGCGATGGCCGCGCTCACCTTCATGCGCGTGGCCTCGCGCACGTTCGCCTCGCCGTTCACGACCCGCGAGACGGTCATGGGCGAGACGCCTGCGCGCTTCGCGACGTCCGCGATGGTCGCGGCGCCTCGCTTGGCGGGGGAGCGGCTCTTTTCGTTCATGTCTGTTGCAGGTTCATGGGCTCGAAGCGAGAAGGGCGACCGAAGCGGCTTCGGTCGCCCTCGCCGCCCCGGCGCCCTTCGCGGGCGCTAGAACTTGAGTCGCAGTCCGAGGATGTACGTGCTGCCCGGCTTGTACTCGGTGAAGGTCGCGTTGTTGAACTGGAAGTACTGGCGCTGCTTTTCCTTGGTGGCGTTGATGATGTCGAACGTGATCTGCGGCCACCAGTTCGAGGTCTTTTGCAGCATCTCGCCCAGGTCGAACGACGTGGAGATGTCGAGCTGCTTGTAGTCGTCGACGAACAGCGCCGCATTGGTGATGCCGTTCTGGTTCGCGGTGGCGATCTGGCTGCCCTTCTGGAACGTCTCGGACAGCCGCACCATGATGCCGTGGTTCTCGTAGTAGCCCACGATATTGTACGTCGTCTCCGGCACGCCCAGCGCCACCGCGCCCGACACTCCGCCGGTCGTGGTCTGCTTGATCTTGGTCATGTTGGCGCTGAACCCGAAACCGCGCATCGGGAGCCATCGGTCGAGCGGCTGCACCCACGAAAGCTCGAGGCCCTTGATCTTCAGGTACCCGTCGGCGTTCACCGCCTCGGTCAGCACGACGGTGGCCGCGTCCGGTCCGCCGCGCGCGTTGAGCGCGGCCTGCTGCGTGGGCGACAGCGCGTTGTAGTCCACCCCGTAGACGGAAAGGGCGGAGAACGGCACCGTGATGTTGGCGTTGGTCGTGAAGCCCTTGATGCGCTTGTAGAACGGCGTGGCCGAGACGTAGCCCGAGCCGCCCGTGTACCACTCGAGCCCGAGGTCCACGTTGTCCGAGAGGTACGGATGGAGATCCGGGTTGCCCACGGTGCCCACGTCCGCCGAGGGCGAGCTGAAGTTCAGGCCCGGGCGAAGCGCGTTCGGGTCCGCGCGCGTCATCGTGCGCGAGGCCGACGTGCGCAGGATCCAGTCCTTCGCCAAGCTCCACGCCGCGGTCGCCGACGGCAGCGTCTCGTTGTAGCTCGACTTGAGGTACACCACCTGGTCGATGTTCGGGTACTTGCCGCCGTTCTGCAGGGCCTGGGCGGCGTTGCGCGGATCCGGGTTGGACTGGAAGCCGCCCACCGTCTGGTCGGTATGCACGAAGCGCAGGCCCGCGTTGTACTTCACCGGCACGCCGAAGAGCGCGTTGTCCCCGTCGACCATGCCGTAGAAGCCGGTGGCCTTCTCCTGGACGAATCCCGCGGATGCGCCCGTGTTGGACGAGCCCACCTCCGGCGCGCTGTTCACGAACTGGCCGTAGTTGGAGTCGCGGGCGAAGCGCGCCCAGTCGACGGTGATGAAGCCGTCGGGCCCCGGCGTGAGGTAGCTCGAGAGGTTCGACTGCGGGATGAGCGAGCCGCGGTAGGTGAGCGTGGAGGGGGCGCCCGCACCGGCCGTGTAGCCCGTGCCGTAACCCGGATAGAGCCCCGCCGCGCTGGCACCGGGGGTGTTCGCACCATCACACGGCGGAGCTCCGTTCGGGCCCAGCAGGAACACGCTCGGGTTGTTGCCGCAGGTGGCGGCCTGCCACGCGCCGGAATTGTCCTTCGCGCGGATGCTGCGCGAGATGTCGTCGTACGCGACGCCGCCCGAGAGCGCGAACTTCTTGTCGCCCCAGCGCAGGTTCACGCGCGCGCCCTTGGTCTCGGTGGTGCGGAACTCCTCCTGCTCGTTCACGCGCCCGCCGGCCCACTGGAAGTTCGCGGGATTGTTCAGGTCGATGTTGGTGGTGATCGACGGAATGTCGCCGTTGTTGGCGTAGTTCACCGTGACGCCCGAGCTGCCCGCCGTGATCGGGAGCACAGTGGGCGACTCGCGGTGGAACTCGCTCTTGGTCCAGTTGGCCTGCCCGTCCACGTGCAGGTCGGGACGCACGTTCCACTCGAAGCCCGGGTTGATGCCCTTGAGAGTGACTTCTTCCGTGTACGGCCGGAACTCGAGGAACCACTGCGCGTTGGCGAAGGTCGCCTGGGTCACGACGCAGCCGTTGGTGCAGTCGTCGCGGTCGACCTGCATGTTGAGCGGGACCATGGCGCCGTTGCGCCCCACCCAGTTCATGTCGATGCGGTTCATCACGTTCTTCTTCTTCGCGTCGAGCGCATCCACGTAGGCGTGGAAGTTGTCGTTCGGCCGCCATTCGAAGCTGAGGATGCCGCTGTACTTGTTCTTGTCGCCGTACTCGTCCATGGTGCGGCCCAGGCGCGGGATGATCGCGTTGTCGAGCTGCTGGATCGTGACGTTCGGGTTGTGCGCGAGAAGAAACGCCTGGTCGATGGTCTGGCCGGGCGTAAGGCCGTTGCCCGCATTCGCGGGCACCGTCCCTGGGATCGTCCAGTTGCCGCCGCCGGTGTTGTTCCGGTTGGCGGCCGTGTTCTGGGTGGCGGAGAGGTTCGGGTTGGTCCAGCCGATGGTCTCGAAGCCGGTGGTCCTCACCTTGTCCTGGGACCAGGCGAATCCGCCCAGCACGCCCCACGTGCCCCAGGTCTTGCTGCCGAGGATCGAGCCGCGGTTGCCGTTCTTGTCGGCGACCGTGTTGTTCACGCCCTTCAGCGAGATCGCGATGTTCTCGCCCGGGTTGTCGAAGGGGCGTGCGGTGCGCATGTCGACCACGCCGGCCGCGCCGCCCTCGAGCATCGCCGCCGACGGGCTCTTGTAGACCGAGAGCTTGGTGAAGAGGTCGGTGGGCAGGAGGTCCAGGTCGACCTCGCGGTTCGTGTTCTGGTTGTCGGTGCGCCCGGTCGATGCGACCGCGATGGGCGCGCCGTTCAGCAGGATCTTCGTGAAGCTCGTGCCCAGGCCGCGGATCTGGATGTTGAGCCCCTCGCCGGTGATCTCACGGCTGATCAGGACGCCGGGGATGCGGTTGAGCGACTCGGCGATGTTCGCGTCGGGGAACTTGCCCATGTCCTCGGCGAAGATCGAGTCGACGAAGCCCGTGGAATTGCGCTTGTCCCGCGTCGAGGACTCGACGCTCGCGCGATAGCCGGTGATGACGACGGATTCCCTGGTGTCGGGCGCCGCCTGCTGCGCCAGGGCCTGTGCGACCAGTCCCATGAGCGATGCGGTGCCGAATGCGAGCCGCGTGATTTCGAATGTGCGGCGACGGCTCGAGCGCTTCTCGAGTTTCTTGTGCATTTTTATTCCTCCGGTCCAGGCCACTCTTGGTTGGTAGCGGTACCCTGTTGCGCTCACTTTGTGGTAGCGCAACCATTTTTAGTCTAGGAGCATTGCGCTCCCGATGTCAACACCCGTTCTTTCAGCCGCCCCTTCCCGGGGCGTAGTGGAAGACGATCGAGCGGTATTGCTCCACCGTAAGCGGCGGCGCGGCGGCCCCGCGCGGCATCTCGAGTCCGTTCAGCTCACGGAAATACGCGATGGAGGCGTCGCGCCACCATTTCGCCTCGCGTTCCTGAACGGTGAGGAGCTGAGAGGTCTCGGCATAGCGGCGCGGGTCGATCGCGCCCTCCAGCTTCTTCCAGCGCTCGGCAAGCCCGTGCGCTTCCGCTACGCCCTGGTCGTATGCCGCGACCATGGCCTCCCACAAGGTCTTTCCCGAGGCCGTGCGATAGGTCCACGGCAAGTGGTGGAACCAGAGCAAGAAGTTATCGGGCGTGGTGGCCGGGTCGGACCAGGCGTGCGCGAGCGGCGCCGCGTACTGCGCGACGGCGTTGCTGCCGCTCGGGCTGCGATCGAAGCCGATCCCGTTGCGGTCGGCGCGATGGTAGTAAGCCGGGTTCCACTCGGGGCGCGCGAGGTTGTCCACCCACGGGCCCGGGCCGTGATGGTGGCCGGTATCGAAGAGGTGGTGCAGGCCGAGCGGCATCATGTAGCGCACTACCGCCTCGCGCGAATCCATCATCATCCCGACGATCGCGTCCACCGCCGCTGGATCGTGCGTGAAGGTTTGCAGCACCCACTCGCGGGCGATGTCGCGCGCCGAGGCATGCGGATCCCATGCGAGGCGCCCGAAGGCGTACCAGTTCGCCTGGTCGAAGTGGGAGCCGCACCAGTTGCGGTCCACGCCCACGTTCGCGACTCCCGCCATCGCGGAGAGCTGGTGTCCGTGGAGCGAGCCGTCGGCGACCTTGGCCACGATCGAGCCCGGCCCCTGCGCGAAGGTATCCGCCTGGAGCGCCTCCTCGTACATCGTTCCCAGGTAAGCGAGATGCGTGGCGAAGCCCAGGTACTCCTTGGTGATTTGGACCTCGAAGGCGAGCGGCGTGGCCGGCATCGCGCCGAACATCGGATGGAACGGCTCGCGCGGCTGGAAATCGATCGCGCCGTTCTTCACCTGCACGATCACGTTGGGAGCGAACTTGCCGTCGAGGCGCTTGAAGTCGGTGTAGGCCTGCTTGTGCCGGTCCTCGGGGTCGTGCTGCGAGTACACGAAGGCGCGCCACATCACGAGGCCACGGGAGCCCAGCGCTTCGGCGAGCATGTTCGCGCCGTCGGCATGGTCGCGCCCGTAGTCGTGGGGCCCGGGCTGTCCCTCGGAATTGGCCTTCACCACGAAGCCGCCGAAATCGGGGATGGCCGCGTAGATCTCGCCGGCTTTCGCCTTCCACCAGGCGCGCACCGCGGGATCGAGCGGATCGGCGGTGCCGAGGAAGCCCAGCTCCTTCGGCGCCGAAAAGCGCGCGGCGAGGAAGATGCGGATGCCGTAGGGCCGGAAGATGTCGGCGAGCGCCCTCACCTTCGCGATCCAGTCGGGGAGCAGGATCTCGGGCCGGGAGCTCACGTTGTTCACGGAGACGGCGTTGATGCCGATGGAGGCGGCCGCGCGCGCGTAGTCGAGGTAGCGCCGGTCCTTCACGTCCGGCAGCTTCCACCAGTCCCAGATCGATTGCCCCGCGTAGCCGCGCTCGATCGTGCGGTCGAGGTTGTCCCAATGGTTGAGGAAGCGAAGGCCCACCTTGGGCGCGGAGGCCGCCTCGATCGCCGCGGGATCGCCGCCCATCAGCACGGCGCGCAGCCATGCGAAGGCGCCGTAGAGCGTGCCGATGTCGCTGCCGCCGGCGATCCGGGTGACGCGCTTGCCTTCGGTAGCGGCCGAGATCCGGTAGCCCTCGCGCGCGAGGGAGGGATCGACCGCGAGAACGATCGCGCCGTCGGCCACGTCGTGCGTGACGGTGACCGCTTCCCCGCACATCGAGGCCAGCGCCAGGTGCAACTCCGCCGCGGCGGCGAGCATCGCAATGGAAGGCGTTCGCGGGATGACGATGCGCGACGCGGCCTTCGCGAGCGCCGCTGCGGCACCATCGCCCAGGCGCCGATAGCGAAGCCAGAGGTCGTATCCGTCCTCGCGTTCCGCGCCCGGCGCATAGACAGGAACGATGCGCGCGAGCGGGGCCAGGACGTCGGGAAGCGAAGTGGGGTTGCGGTTCATCCGTTCCGTGGTCAGAATGAAAAATGGTAGCGCTACCGCAAAATCATGCCACAAGTCGATTTCCGTGCCTCACGCGCCCTCTTCGCACTCGCCGCCGGTTGCGCTGCGTGGGCCGCACTTGCTGACATGACGCCCGTTCCTCGTGCGCTCCAGCTGCGGGGGATGCCCTCGCCCATCGCGCTCGCGGCGACCTGGGATCCTGCGCTCGTGGCAAGGGTCTACGCCGCGGCCGCTGCCGAGGCGAGCGCCGGCGGCGCGACCCTCGTGCTCGGGCCCTCGCTCGCCGTGGGCCGCGATCCGCGCCGCGGCCGCATCGAGGAAACCTTCGGCGAGGATCCTTTCCTCGTGGGCCAACTGGGAATCTCGGCCCTCGAAGGCCTCCAGGGCACGCTCGTGAAGGGCCGCCTAGCGACGGGCAAGGTGCTCGCCGCGCCGACGGGATTCGCGGGCCCCGGCCTGCCGCGCGACGCGGCCGGCACGGCGCCCATGGCCGACCGGGAGCTTCGCAGCGTGTACATCGCGCCCTTCGCCGAGGCGATCGGCCGCGCGCACGTGGCGGCCATCGTGCCGTCGCGCAACATGCTCGACGGCGTGCCTTCCCACGCGAATCCCTGGCTGCTTCGCCACGTGCTGCGCGAGGAGCTCGGATTCACCGGGACGGTGATCGCCGATCCCGAGGGCGTTGGCGATCTCTCCAAGGCCTATCACGTGGCGCGCGACGAGAAGGATGCCGCGCGCCTTGCACGCGACGCGGGCGTCGATGCGTTCGACTCGGGAGCCGCGCTCGCGCAAACGGTGGCGAATGCGCGCCCAAAGGCGACCAAGGCCGACGCCGCGGCCTTC
>DATBEA010000352.1:0-6585 GCA_036276215.1 Usitatibacter sp. | reverse complement strand
CGCTCGAGGCAACGCTGGAGCTCGTGGGATCGATAGCCCGGCATCGACGAGATGATGAGCTGTGCTTCTCGAAACGCCGCTTCGAATGCTTCCGATTGGCCGGGCTTCACGCTCAACGGCGCCGCTTCGAGAATCATTTTCGCCTCGGTGTCAGTGGACGCAAGGTACAGGGTCGGCCGGCTTCGGCAGCACGAGCGGATTCGGCGTCACGGCTCCCGCTTTCGCAAGCTCGTCGAACGCGACCTGCTCGAGCGCCTTCACCTGCCGCCGGTCGATGCCCAGCTCATGGGCCGAGCACTCGTTTTCACCGAGCGAGCGCGGATCGCGCCCCGTGAGGCTGCCGAAAACGACCAACGCCTCGAGATACGAACCGTACGCGCTGGCGTGATAGTGGTCGCCGGCCCAGAGATCGAGCTTGCCCGGCTCGACGCCGTCGTAGGGATTCGGGTCCGCCACGCCCGCGCGGATGGCGCGCGTCCACGCCTCGCCGACGGGAATCACCGCCTTGGCCGCGGCGGACTCGGCCGCCTTGTCGTATGCGGCGCGAACGTCGCGGGCCATCGCCTCGATCGGCTCCCCGGCCCAGGCGCCCGTGCGCGGATACGTCTGGTCGGCGCGCGACCACGTCGCCATCAGGTACAGATCGACCTTCGGGTTGTGCCTGCGAAGGAAGTCGGCCATGTCCTTGCTGGTGGCGACGAGCTTGGCCGGATCGCGCGGCTTGTCGTGGTCGAGCGTGCTGTAGCCGTGCATCACCACCATGTCCCAGCCGCGGCTTCCAATCGCATCGAGCTTCTTCAGCAGGTGGTAGTCCAGTCCCGCTCCGCCATGCGTCTCGAGGAATACATCGTAGTCCATGCCCGCCTGCCGGCTGAACGACTTGAACAGCGCGGGCACTCCGCCGATCCCTGTCGCGTTCAGGTCCGTCACCGTGTCGGGTCGATAGGACATCACGGGAGAGCCGTGCGCGTAGGTGAAGCTGTTGCCGATGAAGAGGACGCTGGGGCGAGACTGGGCCGCCGCGCTCGACGCCAGCATCAGGGTGGCAACCACGGTCCAGGCAAATTTCATCGCGATATCCATTCAGTTGCGTTCCGCGCCGGGTCGAACGGGCTTCGTGTAGCGCAGGGTAACGAAGACCGCCGCCACGACGGCCAGCGCCCGCGCCACGGTGGCGCCCCAGGTACCGCTCGCATTCTCGCTCACGGCGAAGAGCTCCCACCATGCGTTCATGAAGAGATGCATCCCGATGGGAACCCACAGGTTGTCGTTCCAACGCACGAAGAGCCACGAGAAGAAAGCCCCGCCGAGCATCGTGATGCCGACCACGGCAAGCACTTCCAGCGCTCCGCCGCGCAAGGCGGTGCCGATGTGCGCCAACCCGAACAGCACGCCAGTCACCAGGACCGCGGGCACGAAGTGCCATCCCGCCCGCCGGTATAGCTGGCGAAAGAGGTAGCCGCGAAACAGGATCTCCTCGGTGAGCGCCGCGAGCAGGACCGACGAGAGCATGACCCGCGGCACGAACCGCATCCCGTTCTCGCTCACGAGCGCCAGCATGACCAGCATCGGCAGGCTTGCCAGCAACGCAACACCCAGTCCTCGAATCGCCGGTGCGGCCAGCCCGAGCTCCGCGATCGCCGCGCGCACGCCCATTCGATAGGCAACCCACAGGCCGGCAAAGCAGAACACGACCCAGCCGACCTTCCAGGCCGGCACCGCGAGCTCCGCCGGCAAAGCGCGGGCGATCTCCCGGCTGGCAAGCGCCAGGAAGAAAAAGAGAAGCGCGATCAGGCCGCGCTTTCCCCGCGGGGCCATGGACCCGGTCAGTCCTCCTCGCGCTCCAGCTTGAACTGCGAAGCGAGATGCTGCTGCGTGTGGGGCGGCACCGGCGCGTAGTGGCTGAACTCCATCGTGTACGCGCCCTGCCCGCCCGTGACCGAGCGAAGCCGCGACTGGTACTCGGTCACTTCCGAGAGCGGCACCATGCCCTTGATCGCCATGAGGTCGCCGCCGGTGGATTCGGTGCCGGTCACCTGGCCGCGCTTGCCCGAGATGTCCGAGGTGAGGTCGCCCACGAAGCGGTCGGGCGCGGTGATCTCGATGTTCACGATGGGTTCCAGCATGATGGGCGACGCCTTGAGGATCGCGTCGATCACGGCCTTGCGCCCCGCCGTCACGAATGCGATCTCCTTCGAGTCCACGTCGTGGCTCTTGCCGTCGTAGACGATCACGCGCAAATCCTCGATCGGGTAGCCCGCGACCACGCCATGGTCGAGCGCCTGCTTCACGCCCTTCTCCACCGCCGGGATGAATACCGTGGGAATCACGCCCCCTTTCACCTCGCTCGCGAACTGGAAGCCCGTGCCGCGCGGCAACGGCTCGATCTTGAGGAAGACTTCCCCGAACTGGCCCGCGCCGCCCGTCTGCTTCTTGTGGCGGCAGTGGCCCTCGGAGCGCTTCGTGACGGTCTCGCGATAGGGAATCTTCGGCGGCTTGGTCGAGACCTCCATCTTGTATTGCTGCTGCAGCTTCTCCAGCTTGGTGCGCATGTGCAGGTCGCCCAGCCCGCGCATCACCGTCTCGTGCGTGGTGGGATGGCGCTCGATCCACAGGCACGGGTCCTCGACCTCGAGCTTGTGGAGCACGTCGAAGAGGCGCTGCTCGTCGCCCTTCTTCCGGGTCTCGACCGCGATCGAATGCATCGGCGTCGGGAATTCCAGCGAGCGCAGGCGAATATGGTCCTCGTCGTGCGAATCGTGCAGCACGGAGTTGAAGTCGATCTCCTCGACCTTGGTCACCGCGCCGATGTCGCCCGGCACGAGCGAATCGATCTCCACGTATTCCTTGCCCTGGAGCTGGAAGAGGTGCCCCACCTTGAAGGGCTTCTTGTTCTCGCCGATGTAGAGCTGCGAGTCCTTGTTGATCGTGCCCTGGTGCACGCGGAAGACCGCGACCTTGCCGACATAGGGATCCATCACGACCTTGAACACATGCGCGAGCACGTGCTTCTTCGGGTCCGGCTCGGCGTGGAATTCCTCGCCCTCGGTGCCGGCCGATTTCACGAAGGGCGGCGGGTTGCTCTCGGAGGCGTTGGGCGCCAGCTTCGCGAGGATGTCGAGGAACTCGGCGACACCCGCGCCGGTGCGCACCGAGGTGAAGCACACGGGCACGAGATGGCCTTCGCGAAGCGCCTTCTCGAAGGGCGCGTGCAATTGTTCCGGCGAGAGCTCCTCGCCCTGCTCGAGGTAGAGCGCCATCAGCTCCTCGTCCACCTCGACCACCTGGTCGACGAGCGCCGAGTGCGCGGCCTTCACCGAGGAGAAGTCCGAGTCTCCATCGGGATTGAAGAAGCAATCGACCACGTCCTTGCGGCCGTGGGCGGGCAGATTGATCGGCAGGCATTCCTTGCCGAAGACTTCCTGGATGCGCTCGAGGAGGCCCGCGAGATCGATGTTCTCCGCGTCGATCTTGTTCACGAGGATCATGCGGTCGAGCCCGCGCTTGGCGGCCGAGCGCATCATGCGCGTCGTGTTCAGCTCGATGCCGTTCTGCGCGTTGATCACGATCACCGCGAGGTCCACGCCGGCAAGCGCCGCGATGGATTGCCCGGCGAAATCCGGCATGCCGGGCGTGTCGATCAGGTGGACGTGGATTCCCTTGTAGGGGAAGTTGACGATGGCGGCGCCGAGGGAGTGGCCGTAGGTCTTTTCGAGGGGATCGAAATCGCTCACCGTGCTGCCGCGCTCCGTGCTGCCGGCGGTTCCGATCACGCCGGTCTTCGCGAGCAAGGCCTCGGTGAGCGTGGTCTTGCCCGCGCCACCATGGCCCACCAGAGCCACGGTGTGGATGTTCTCAGTGGTGTATTTCGCCATGGCGATGACTCCTCTCTGCTGCTTTGCAGCAACTCGGATTCGCGGGGGATCTGAGGACTAGGTTACACAACCTCGGGGCGGCTTGGTCAAGCCCCCGGAATTGCTACGCGGAGATCTCCAGGCGGACCGTCGCGTCCTCGCCCGAGAGCGCCTGCGCGACCCAAAGGTAGGCCCGGATGGCGCCGCGCGCGTTCTCGACCGCCTCCACTTCCGTCGCCCCGCGCGAGTAGCAGCCCGGCAGGTCCACCACCTGGGCGACATAGCAGCCGTGGGAACGGTGGACGGCTACCTGGTAGCGCGGGAGCGCGTTCTTTGCCTCGATCATCCCGCCCACGATAGCCGGGCTGCCTCACGCAGTAACCGGAAATTGCTCCGCATCGCTTCGCGATTCCGGCGGGCGCGTCCGCCTCCGTCTTCCTACGATTCGTCTCACGGCCGGGCGCGAAGTCCATTCCGGCGGATCCAAAGGCACCAGCTTCAATGGAGGTACATCGTGAAAGAAATGAGCCTCGAGGAAGTGCTGCGCATCGCCGGCGGCGTTCCGGTGACGGCGGCGCTTGATGAACTCACCTACCGCGCGCCGCAGCCACCGGGCAGCGGCGCCGAAGACCGCGCAAAGCTCCTCGGGACGGTCCTTCGCGAGTCCGAGCCCCTCTGATCCGCACGGGTGCGGCGCCGCGATTCCGGCCGCCACGAGCTCCGGGCCCAGGCCGCTCCCGGAGCCCGACCGCGCTACACAGCGGCCGTGCACCAAGGAGAGCTTCATGAAGGAAATCGAGAAGAAGGAACTGCCGGGAATATCCGGCGGCCAGGTCACGCCGCACGACATCCTGCCCACGCCGTATGTCCCCGTCCCGGGTTATCCGCAGTCGCCCGGCGGCCCGATCGACCCGGTCGATCCGCTCGGCGACCGCATCAGCAAGAACCAGGTCCAGTCCTGAAAGAAAGAGGAACGCAAATGGAAGAGACGAACAAGCAGGAACCGGGGAAAGCGCTTTCGGCCGAGCAGGTGACGGAGGTCGCGGGGGGCGATGGCTCGTGCTCCACGACATTGACCGTCGGAACCTCCGGCGCGACGTTCGCGACGAGCGGATCATCGCCGGGGCAGGTCCTCGTCAGCGTCTATGATGGCGTGGTGGAAGTGACCTCGCACGTGATCGAAACCGTCGCGCACGCGGCGAAGTGATCGCGAGCCCGGGGCGCGAGCCCCGGGCACATCCATGAGCTCGCCGCTGCAACGATCGAAGGCCGCCCTCCTCGAAGGATCCGTGCGTCCGTGGCACGTGGTGTTCGTCCTGTTCGTAGGGTGGGCCGTGGGGATTGTCGCCGCGGGCAAGCTCAAATCCGCTTTCGATCCGTCCATTCGCACGCTTGCGTGGCTTGTCCTGGCCAACGGCATCTCCAATGCCATCTATCTCGCCTACGTCGTGGTCGTGCCCGAATTTCGCCGGTCGCTGCGTTTTCTTTTCGCCCGCCCCGCCCTCGGCGTCGGCACGCGCGACATCGCCTGGGCGCTTGCCGTGACGATCTTCTGGGGATTCGGCCTGTACCGGGTGGCGATCCTCTTGCCGGCCTTGACCCTCCGGCCCGACCTCTTCGATTTCCTGCGCTTCGCCGACGATGTCCCGCCCTTCGACTGGCGGGTACTGGCATTGCTGTCCCTCACGGCTTCGATCATCTCGCCCATCGGCGAGGAGCTCCTCTTTCGCGGCTATCTCATGAACCTGTGGATCGCGAAACGCGGCATGTGGTTCGGCATCGTGGCCTCGTCCGTAGTCTTCGGTCTCTTCCATGGCGAGAATGCGCTATTCGCGGGCATCGGAGGATTCGTTTTCGCGCTGGTCTATCGCAAATACCAGAGCCTCTGGCCGGGCATCGTCCTGCATGCGACCTACAACTTCCTCGCCCCCGCATGGGTGCTGGGATGGATCACGGCCATCAAACCTCGCTGGGACGCCGCGAATCCGTCGCACTGGATCGTCGAATTCGTCCTCGCGATCCTCTTCTTTCCCGCGGCGTGGCAATTCTGGCGGCGATTCCGGCCCGGTGGCGCCAGGCGATGAGCGATCCCCTTTTCCGGGAAGAATCCCGGCAGGCGCGCGCCAACCGCTGGCTGGGCCGCGTGGTGCTGATCCGTCCCGTCTCGTTTTCCTTCCTCACCGCCGCGGCGTTCGCCTTCACGGTGCTGCTCGCCGCGTTCTTCATCTTCGGCGAATACACCCGAAAGGCGCGGGTGAGCGGCGTCCTTGCGCCGTCGCAGGGAATCGCCCGCGTGATCGCGCAGCAATCGGGAAGGGTCGAGGCGGTGCACGTGCGGGAAGGCGATTCCGTGGCGCGCGACGCAGTGATGATCGTGCTCACCGATGGGCGCGAGGGACGGGCGCACCAGGAGGTCGGGGCCGCACTGCTCTCGCGCCTCGCCGAGCGCGAGCTTGCTCTCGCACGCCAGCGCGAGCTTGCGTTGGAAGCGAAGCGCGCGGAGCAGGAATCCTTTTCCGAGCGCCGCCGCGCGATCGACCACGAGCTGGCCCAGGTGGATGCGGAGATCGGCACGCAATCGAAGCGCAACGCGCTCGCCGACGGCAGCCTCGATCGCGCCGGGCGCCTCGAGGCGATCGGATTCCTTTCGCGCGCGCAGCTCGACCGGGAACGCGACGCCGCCCTCGACCAGCAGTCGCGCCTGGAGCAGTTGGAGCGGGCGCGCATCGCC
>DATBEA010000351.1:0-6484 GCA_036276215.1 Usitatibacter sp. | reverse complement strand
ACCGCGGGAATGGTCGCGGCGCCGGCCTGCGTCGCGGTGAATCCCTGGAGCTGGATCAGGTTCATCGGAACGAAGAAAAGACCGCCGGCAAGGGCCGCATAGAGGAAGAGCGTGAGCGCGTTGGTTCCCGCGAACACGCGCGAGCGGAAAAGCCCGAGCGGCATCATGGGCGAATCGCCCTTCCACTGGACGATGATGAAAAGCACGAGAAGGACCACACCCCCGGCGAGCGAGCCGATGATCGATGGATGGGCGAATCCAAGCGTCGAGGACTGGATCAGCCCGTAGACGGTCGCCCCCAGGCCCGCGGTCGCCAGCGCCGCGCCCAGGAAGTCGAGGCGGCGCTTCCCGTGCTCGCGGCTTTCTGGAACGAAGCGCAGCGTGAGGAAGATCACGACCGCCGCGACCGGGACGTTGATGAAGAAGATCGCGCGCCACGAGATGTGGTCGATGAGGCTTCCCCCCAGCAGGGGCCCGACCACCATCGTCACGGAAGTGAACGCGGACCAGGTGCCTATCGCCTTGCCGCGTTCGGCATCGGGAAAGCTCGCGCTGATGATCGCGAGGCTTCCGGGCACCAGGAGCGCGGCGCCCACGCCCTGCGCCGCCCGCGCCGCGACGAGCCCCGCGATGCCCGTGGCGAACCCGCACGCGATCGAGGCCAGCGTGAACGCCCCGACGCCGATCGCGAAGATCCGCCGGCGCCCGAATCGATCGCCCAGGGCCCCGCCCGTGAGCATCAGGGCGGCGAGGAAGAGCGAATAGGCCTCGACCACCCACTGCACGTCGGCGATGGTCGCCGAGAGGCTCTCCTGGAGCGCCGGCAGCGCGATGTTCACCACGGTGCTGTCGACGAACGCCATGCTCGAACCGAGGATGGTCGCCGTGAGCACCCAGCGACGGTGGATTCGCCCGATCATGCGGTGATTGTAGAGAGAAGCCGTCAATTCGCGTAAACTGGAGGGGCAGGATCATCACGCAGCGAAGCCCACATTTCCCTTCCTTGGTCATCGTGAGCCGCCACCGGGCCGGAATCGCCCGCGCGTGTCAATCAGACGCAAGGAGAGACTTCGATGGCTAAGGAAGACATGATCGAAATGGCGGGCGTGGTGAACGAGGTCCTGCCCGACACGCGGTTTCGCGTCGCGCTGGAGAACGGCCACCTGATCACCGCCTACCTCGCCGGGAAGATGCGCAAGCACCGCATTCGCATCCTGGCCGGCGACAAGGTGAGCATCGAGCTCACGCCCTACGACCTCAGCAAGGGGCGCATCACGTTCCGGCACAAGGACGAGCGTCCGCCGACGGCGAACCGGCGCCCCGGGTTCTACGGCAGGCGCTGACCCGCTACTTCCTGCGGGCCTTGTGCAGCAGCTCCCGCTTGCGCGCCAGGGCCTGCTCGCGGCGGTCGAGCGCGGTCCCCTGCCCACCGCGGGCCGACGTTCCGCCGGCGATCTTCTTGCCCTTCAGCTTCTCGAGCTCGGCTTTCTTCATTTGTCCCGCATGATAATCGGGCAATGACCCTTCCTGCCATCTTCTTCGGGCATGGCAACCCGATGAACGCGCTGCAGGCGAATGCCTACACCGAGGGCTGGCGCCGTTTCGCGCAATCGATACCGAAGCCGCGCGCGATCCTCTGCGTCTCGGCTCATTGGTACCTGCCCCGCACGGCCGTGACGGCCATGGATCGGCCGCGGACCATCCACGACTTCGGCGGATTTCCCCAGGCGCTTCGGGACGTGCGCTATCCGGCGCCCGGATCGCCCGAGCTCGCGGGGCGCGTGGCCGAGCTGCTCCCGTCGGTGCCCGTGTTCATGGACCACGAATGGGGCCTGGACCATGGAACGTGGTCGGTGCTGGTCCACGCCTATCCCGAGGCCGACGTGCCGGTGGTGCAGCTCGGCATCGACGAGACGAAGGAGCCCGCGTGGCACTTCAAGGCCGCGCAAGGGCTGCGTGCGCTGCGCGACGAAGGCGTCCTCGTGATGGGCAGCGGCAACCTGGTGCACAACCTGCACGCGTACGCGTGGGGCCGGCACGTTCCCGAGCCGTACGACTGGGCGCTGCGCTTCGAGACCCGGGCGCGCGAGTGGCTGCAACGCGCGGAGTTCGCGCCCCTCGTCGATTACGAGTCGATCGGCCGCGATGCGACGCTCTCGGCGCCCACGCCCGAGCACTACCTGCCCCTCGTCTATTGCATGGGCCTGCATCGCCCCGGGGAGCCCGTGAGCTTCCCGGTCGAGGGATTCGACGGGGGATCGATCTCGATGCTCTCGGTGCGATTCGGCTAGGCACCGCACGGCCGCGCAGGCACCAAAGGGCGATATCGCCAGGCGCCGGGCCTAGCGATGATGCGAGGACTCCCAGCCGAGTCTCGATCCATGGGCCGATACCTGGTACTCGCGATCGCCGCGGCGGTGCTGAACGCCGGCGCCGCCGATTTCGCCACGCCCGGCGGCCCGGCACCCGCGAACCTCGATGAAGTGGCACGCACACTCGATGCGGACGGCGCGACCATGGAGCTGCTGCTGAGCTTCGGCACGTCGAAGGGCGGCTCCGCGGGCCATCTCGCGCTGGGGCTTCGCGACGCCAACGGCGTGGAACAGGTGCGGTCGGCCAACTTCTACGCCGACCGCGATCCCGCGCATGAGCACGATCGCTACACCGAAGCGCTCATGCTGAGCATTCCCAAGTGGGAATACCTGTACGGCACGTCCTCGTCCCTCGGTCCCAAGGCGTCCTTCGGCCTCGACTACGGCGAGGTGTACAAGCGCTCCGTGGTGGGCGTGCGTGTCTTCGGCGTTCCGCGATCCGAGCGCGATGCGCTCGCCGCCTACCTCGACCGCATGAACGACGACTACCGCGACCGCGCCCACGACACCGAGTACCAGCGCGGCGAGGTGAAATACCGCTACATGGACCTCAACTGCGCGAAGACGATCGGCTCGGCGTTCCGGTATGGGGCGGGCTACGCGGGGCTGGAGGTGAAGAGCGCGCCGCGCATGTCCCTTCGCAAGGCGAAGGCCGCGCTCAACGCCAACACGCCCTCGGAGATGGCCGTGAACCTCATGCGCGAGCTCGCCGCGCGCGGCTATGCCATGGACGCGGTCCTCTACGCCAAGTATCCAGCGTCGCCGTACGTCGATCCCCACGAGAAGGAAGTCATCGCGTTCGCCGACTTGCCGAACCGCATCCCTTCCGTCATCTCGCTCGACTTTCGCAACGACGCCGGCGCCTACGAGGATTACGACAACCTCTTCGCGTCCTACCTCCTGCACAACCTGGGGCGCTACGCGATCGTGGTCGATCCGCGGGAGACGGCGCTGCGCATCGACCGCGCCAAGGTGCCGATGCCCTACGAGGACGCCGCAAGCCGCGCGAAGGCCGACGCCGAGGCCGACAGCAAGGGGTTTCTTCGCAGGCTTCTCTTCAGGCCGAGCGGAACGCGCGTCGACGAATAGTCCCGCTGGCGGCACCAAGGTGCCATTTTGTTGCGGGGCCGCGATGCGCATCCTGTACGTTCCGAGCAAGCGGCAGGAGTCCGGTGATGAATTCCCACTTCTCGACGAAATGGTGCTTGCTGGTGCCGTTGGCCTGCATGGGCCTTGCCGTGGGAATGCCCGCGCCGGCACAGCAGGCGTCCTCCACCTCCGCCGCGGCGGCGCAACCGGCGAGCAGGATCTTTTCCCAGAAGGACCTCGACGAGCTCCTCGCTCCCGTCGCGCTCTATCCCGATCCGCTGCTCGCCCAGGTCCTCATGGCATCCACCTATCCGCTGGAGGTGGTGCAGGCGGCGCGCTGGCAGAAGGAGAATCCGGGCCTGAAGGAAACGCAGCTCGAGCAGGCGCTCCAGCAGCAGAAGTGGGATCCGGCGGTGAAGTCGCTCGCGAGCGTGCCGCAGGTGCTCACGATGATGAACGAGAAGCTCGATTGGACCACCAAGCTGGGCGACGCGGTCCTGGCACAGCAGGAGGACGTGCTGAAGACGGTGCAGACGCTGCGCGGCAAGGCGGACGAGGCCGGCAACCTCAAGACCTCGGAGCAGATGGTCGTGAGCAAGGCGACCGAGAACAACGTCCAGGTGATCAAGATCGAGTCGGCCAAGCCCGATGTCGTCTACGTTCCCACCTACGATCCGGCGTACGTCTACGGGCCCTGGTGGTATTCGTATCCGCCGCCGTACTACTACTACCCGCCGGGCTACGGCTATGGGTACGGCTACGGGTACCCGGGGCTTGCGTTCGCGACCGGCGTCTTCGTCGGCGCCGCGATCTGGGGCAACCTCACGTGGGGCGGCGGCAACAACAACATCAACATCGACGTGGACCGGTTCAACAACTTCAACAAGTCCAACATCTCGAACAAGAACTGGGGACACAACGCCGAGCATCGCAAGGGCGCGGCCTACCGCGATAACGCGACCGCCCAGAAATTCAACCGGGGCGGCGATCGCCAGGCGGCGGCCTCGCGCGAGCAATTCCGCGGCCGCGCGCAGCAGGGGCGCTCGCAGCTCTCGCAGATGGATCGCGGGCAACTGAACAGCAGCATCTCCAACGCCAACCGCGGCAATCGCGGGAGCGGCGGCGCCCAGGCGAGCACGCGCCAGGCGGGCGTGGGCGATCGCGGCACGAGCGGCTCGAGGGGCAGCGGCAACTTCGGCGGAAACACCTCCTCGCAGCGCTCGAACAGCGGGTTTTCCGGCGCGCACGGCGGCGGCGCTTCCACCCGCACGGAGAGCTCGCGCGGTGGCGCGAGCCGCGGCGGCGGCGGTGGCGGCCGTGGCGGTGGCGGCGGACGCCGTTAGACGACGCTCGAACCCTCGAGGACAACGACATGAAACTCCGAAGCCCCATTCTCGCAATCGCCTGCGCCGCGCTCTTCGCCACGGCGGGAATCGCAGCCCATGCCCAGGACAAGCAAGGCTCGCCCAAGACCGCGAAGGCGGCACCGAAGGAGCACGCGGCGCAGCGCACCTTCGAATCTCCCGACGCCGCCGCCCAAGCGCTCGTGGATGCCGCGCGCGGCAACAAGGAGCAGGAGATCCTCGCGGTGGTGGGACCGAGCTCGAAGACGTGGCTCCTCTCCGGCGACGCGATCGCCGACAAGAACGACTGGTCGGGTTTCGTCGCGGCCTATGACGAGAAGAACAAGCTGGACACCGCGGCCGGGGGACGTGCCGTCCTCAACGTGGGCAACGACGACTGGGCCTTCCCCGCGCCGATCGTGAAGCACGGCGGCGCCTGGGCTTTCGACGCCAACGCGGGACGCGAGGAATTCATCAACCGCCGCGTGGGCCGCAACGAGCTGGACGCCATGCAGACGCTGCTTGCCATCGTCGATGCCGAGCGCGAGTACGCGGCGCGCGATGCCGATGGCAACGGCTTCCCCGACTATGCCAAGCGAATCGCCTCCACGCATGGCAAGAAGGATGGGCTGTATTGGCCCACGAAGGAGAACGAGGAGGAGAGCCCGATGGGGCCGCTCGTCGCGGCGGCGGCGCGCGAGGGATATGGCAAGGACGGCGCGGCCAAGCATGCGCCCTATCATGGCTACTACTACCGGCTCCTCACGTCACAGGGAAGCGATGCGCCCGGAGGCGCGTACGAATACCTCGTGGACGACAAGCTGCTGGGCGGCTTCGCCGTCGTGGCGTGGCCCTCGAGCTATGGCGCTTCCGGCATCATGACCTTCGTCGTGAACCACGATGGCGTCGTCTACGCGAAGGACCTCGGCCCGCAGACGGCCGCGCATGCGTCGGTGATGACGAAATTCAATCCCGACGGGTCGTGGAAGAAGGACAGCCCCTAGACGGCAGCCGTGGACCAATAGCGATCGGTCTCCTCCGTGGCAGGGTAACTCGCGTAAACCTCCATACCAGGATCATCGCCCTATGACCTGAACAAGGGACGCATCACGCTCGTGGCGTTCCAGGCGGCCGGCGGGGAGTCGCGCCGCGGGCGACGCGGAAACGGCGATCGGGATTCCTCGGGGGCAGTCTTCAGTGCCCCGAGCTGTCGCCCCTGCGGTTGGTTTCGAAAAGGAACCAGGTGCGCTTTTCGGTCTCGTCGATCCAGACCTCGATCAGGCTCGCCGTGGCGATGTCGCGATGCTCTTCGCAAGCCTCGTGGGCCTCGCGAAGTCGCGCCGCGAGCGCCTTGTTGTCCTCGCGTAGCTCGGCCAGCATATCGGAGGGCTCCACGTAACCGGCATCGTTGTCCTGCACGCGCTGCAGCCGCGAGATGTGCCCGATGGAGCGCAGCGTGGTCCCGCCCACCTTGCGGACGCGCTCGGCGATCGGATCGGACATTGCGAAGATCTGGTCGGCCTGCTCGTCGAACAAAAGGTGGTAGTCGCGGAAATGCGGCCCGCTCAGATGCCAGTGGAAGTTCTTGGTCTTCATGTAGAGCGCCAGCACATCCGCGAGGACCGCATTCATGGCGCCCGCGATGTCCCGGGTGGCGGCGCGCTTCAGATCGGTCGGCGT
>DATBEA010000350.1:0-2989 GCA_036276215.1 Usitatibacter sp. | reverse complement strand
CCGTTCACGATCATGTTGAAGCCCTTGATCGTGTCCTTGAGGGTCACGTATTTCCCCGGCGAGCCGGTGAACACTTCGGCCACGTGGAATGGTTGCGACAGGAAGCGCTGGATGCGGCGTGCGCGGCCCACCGCCTGCTTGTCCTCGGGCGAGAGCTCGTCCATGCCCAGGATCGCGATGATGTCGCGCAGCTCCTTGTACTTCTGGAGGACCTGCTGCACGGCGCGCGTCGTGTTGTAGTGCTCCTCGCCCACCACGTTCGGGTCCACCTGGCGCGAGGTCGAGTCGAGCGGGTCCACGGACGGGTAGATGCCCAGCGCCGCGATGTCGCGCGAGAGCACCACGGTCGCATCGAGGTGGCCGAAGGTCGTCGCGGGGCTCGGATCGGTCAAGTCGTCCGCGGGCACGTACACCGCTTGAATGGAGGTGATCGAGCCTTTCTTGGTCGAGGTGATGCGCTCCTGGAGGCGCCCCATCTCCTCGGCGAGCGTCGGCTGGTAGCCCACGGCGGAGGGCATGCGGCCGAGGAGCGCCGAGACCTCGGTGCCCGCCAGCGTGAAGCGGTAGATGTTGTCGATGAAGAGCAGCATGTCGCGGCCCTCGTCGCGGAAGCGCTCGGCCATGGTGAGGCCCGTGAGCGCCACGCGCAGGCGGTTGCCCGGGGGCTCGTTCATCTGGCCGAAGACCATAGCGACCTTCGATTTCGAGAGGTCCTCCTGCACGATGACCTTCGCTTCCGACATCTCGTGGTAGAAGTCGTTGCCCTCGCGGGTGCGCTCGCCCACGCCGGCGAACACCGACAGGCCCGAGTGCTGCGTGGCGATGTTGTTGATGAGCTCGAGCATCGTCACCGTCTTGCCCACGCCCGCGCCGCCGTTGAGGCCGATCTTGCCGCCCTTGGCGAACGGGCAGATGAGGTCGATCACCTTGATTCCGGTCTCGAGGAGCTCCACCGAGGGCGAGAGCTCGTCGAACTTGGGCGCGGCGGCGTGGATCGAGCGGCGCTCGTCGGAATTGACGGGACCGCGCTCGTCGATGGGCCGGCCGAGGACGTCCATCACGCGCCCGAGCGTGGCGGGGCCCACGGGCACCGAGATCGGCGCGCCGGTGTTCTTCACCTTCATGCCGCGGCGAAGGCCGTCGGAGGAGCCCAGCGCGATGGTGCGCACGACGCCGTCACCCAGCTGCTGCTCCACCTCGAAGGTGAGTCCCTTCTCGGCGAAGGAGCCGCCCTCCTCGACGAGCGTGAGCGCGTCGTAGATGTTGGGCATGCCCTCGCGCGGGAACTGGATGTCGATCACCGCGCCGATGCACTGGACGATCCTGCCTTCGATGTTTTGTGTCGTGCTCATGGTCTGTGTCCTGTATGCGTTGCCTAGACGGCTGCCGCGCCGCCGACGATTTCCGACAATTCCTTGGTGATGGCCGCCTGGCGCGTCTTGTTGTAGACGAGCGTGAGGTCGTCGATGACGCTGGAGGCGTTGTCGCTCGCGGCCTTCATCGCGACCATCCGCGCCGACTGCTCGCTCGCGATGTTCTCGGCCACGGCCGGGTAGATGATCTGCTCCACGTAGCGGGTGAGGAGTTGGTCGAGGACGACGCGCGCCTCGGGCTCGTAGAGGTAGTCCCAATGGGCGCGGGTGGCCGCTTTCGCGTCCGTGAGCCGGTCCACCGGCAGCGGCAGCAGCTGCTCGAGCACGGGCTCCTGCTTCATCGTGTTCACGAAGCGCGTGTAGGCGATGTAGAGGGCGCCGATCTTGCCCGCGCCGTACATGTCGATCATCACCTTCACCGGCCCGATGAGGCGGTCCATGTGCGGCGCGTCGCCCACCCCCACCAGGTGCGAGGCGATGTTGGCGCCGGCGCGCTGCATGAAGCTGAAGCCCTTGTTGCCGATGGGGCTCACCTGCATGCCGCGGCCCTCGCCCTGCCACTCCTTCATCTTGGTGAGCGCGAGGCGCAGCACGTTCGTGTTCAAGCCGCCGCAAAGGCCCTTGTCGGAGGTCACCACGATGAGGCCCACGTCCTTCACGTCCCCGTGCTTCGCGAGGAAGGGATGGCGATACTCGGTGTTGGCGTGCGCGAGGTGCGCGGCGATGGTGCGGATCTTGTCGCCATACGGCCGCGCATGGCGCATGCGCTCCTGGGCCTTCCTCATCTTGGAGGCCGCGACCATCTCCATGGCCTTGGTGATCTTGCGCGTGTTCTGCACGCTCTTGATCTTGGTGCGAATTTCCTTGGAGCCGGCCATGGCCTAGTACGTCGCGTTCTTTTTGAAGTCTTTGATCGCGTCGTTCAGCTTCGCCTCGTCGTCCTTCGAGAGGTCCTTGGTCCCCTCGATGCGGTCGACCAGGTCGCCGTACTTGCCCTTCAGGAACTCGCGCATGGCGCGTTCGGCGGCCAGCGCCTTGGCGACCGGGATGTCGTCGTAGTAGCCATTGTTCACGGCAAAGAGCACGAGCGCCATCTCCCAGACCTGCAGCGGCTGGTACTGGGGCTGCTTCATGAGCTCGGTCACCATGCGGCCGCGCTCGAGCTGCTTGCGGGTGGCTTCGTCCAGGTCGGAGGCGAACTGCGCGAAGGCCGCGAGCTCGCGGTACTGCGCGAGCGCCAGGCGCACGCCGCCGCCCAGCTTCTTGATGACCTTCGTCTGTGCCGCGCCGCCCACGCGCGACACCGAGATGCCCGCGTTGATGGCGGGGCGGATGCCCGCGTTGAAGAGGTCGGTCTCGAGGAAGATCTGGCCGTCGGTGATCGAGATCACGTTGGTCGGCACGAACGCGGACACGTCGCCCGCCTGTGTCTCGATGACGGGAAGCGCGGTCAGCGAGCCGGTCTTGCCCTTCACCTGTCCCTTGGTGAATTTCTCGACGTATTCCTCGTTCACGCGCGCGGCGCGCTCGAGCAGGCGCGAGTGCAGATAGAACACGTCGCCCGGATACGCCTCGCGGCCCGGCGGGCGGCGCAGCAGCAGCGACACCTGGCGATA
>DATBEA010000349.1:0-2273 GCA_036276215.1 Usitatibacter sp. | reverse complement strand
GCGCTCCTCGGCGGCAGCACGCCGCGGGCGCGCGCCGCCGAAGCCGACTTGGCGGAGCTCGACATCTCGGCGCTGCGTCCCGGCAAGTACCAGCCGCGCACGCGAATGGATGAAGCCTCGTTGAACGAGCTCGCCGAATCGATCCGCGCGCGCGGCGTGATCCAGCCCATCGTGGTTCGCCCCGTGGGCGACTCGCAATACGAGATCCTCGCGGGGGAGCGGCGCTGGCGCGCGGCACGCATCGCGGGCCTCGAGCGCATCGCCGCGGTGGTCCGCGACGTGCCCGACGAAGCGGCCCTGGGCATCGGCCTCATCGAGAACATCCAGCGCGAGGACCTGAACCCGGTCGAGGAAGCGACCGGCCTGAAGCGCCTCATCGAGGAATTCAAGCTCACCCACGACGAGGTGGCCCGCGCCATCGGCCGCTCGCGCGTGGGCGTGACGAACCTGCTTCGGCTGCTCGAGCTGGCGCCCGCGGTGCAGGCGATGCTCCAGGACGGCGCCATCGACATGGGCCACGCCCGGGCGCTCCTCGGCGTGTCGCGGCCGCGCCAGGTCGAGCTCGCGCACCAGGTCGCGGCCAAGGGATTGTCGGTGCGTGAAACCGAGCGCCTGGTCCAGGGTGCCGCCGCGGCGCCGAAGGCGGGCTCGCGCGGCGCCGGCAAGCTCGATCCCGACAGCCGGCGGCTCCAGGAAGAGCTGAGCGAATCGCTGGGCGCCTCCGTGCGCCTCAAGCCCCGGCGCGGCGGCCGTGGCAGCCTCACCATCGAGTACGCGAGCCTGGACCAGCTCCAGGGGCTGGTGCGCAAGATCCGCGGCTAGAGGTCCTTGCTGCGGCGCAAGATTTTTTGCGGAGGGGCTTTCCGGCTTGTTATAATTCAGCGCTTTGCTTGGCGGGCTCCGATGGGTTTCAAGCGACCGGTCAAGCCCATCCGCACCGTGCTCGGGTGGCAGGTCATCGTCACCGCGGCGCTCACGTTGGTCAGTGCTTTCGTCTGGGGCTGGGACGGCGCGATCTCCGCCGCCCTGGGGGGAGCGATCAATGTGGTTGCGGGATGGGTGTACGGCTGGTGGGCCGCGCAAGGCGAAGCACGCACCGCCGGGGAGGCGCTGCGGACGATGCTCAGGGCCGAGGCTTTGAAGGTGCTCCTGATCGTCGCCGGGCTCGGGCTGGTGCTCGCGAATTACAGGGACATCGTGCACGGAGCGTTCTTCGCGACCTTCGTGATCACGGTTGGGGTGTTCGCCGCCGCGATCGCGGTGCCGGACGCCGAAGAAAAAAGAGACTGAGAGATTCAGACGATGGCCGCGGAAGAGCAGCTGACCCCTTCGGAATACATCCGGCACCACCTCTCCTTCTTCGAGAGCAGCCACGACGGCGGCTTCTGGACGCTCAACCTCGACACGCTGATCGTCTCGGCGATCCTCGGCATCGTGGGCCTGGGCTTCTTCTGGTGGATCGTGAAGGACGCCACCACAGGCGTGCCCGGGAAGAAGCAGGCCTTCGCGGAAATCTGCTTCGACTTCATCGACGGCCAGGTGAAGGGCATCTTCCACGGCGATCGCAACAAGTTCATTTCCCCCCTCGCGTTCACCGTGGGCCTGTGGGTCGTCCTCATGAACAGCATGGACTTCCTGCCGGTGGACTGGGTCGGCAAGGTCCTTCCCGAGCATGGCTTCCGCATCGTGCCGACCGCCGACGTGAACGCCACGTTCGCGCTGGCCCTCTCGGTGTGGGTGATGATGATCGGCTTCGCCATCAAGGAAAAAGGCGTGGGCGGCTTCATCCACGAGCTCTTCTGCGCGCCCTTCGGCTCGCACCCGCTCCTCTGGCCGCTCAACTTCCTCTTCAACCTGGTCGAGTACATCTCGAAGCCGCTCTCGCATTCGCTGCGGCTCTTCGGGAACATGTACGCGGGCGAGATCCTCTTCCTGCTCCTCTGGATGCTCGCGTCGATCGGGTATTTCGGCGCGATCGGCGGCGTCCTCGGCGGGTTCGCCTGGGCGATCTTCCACGTCCTGATCGTCCTGCTGCAGGCCTACATCTTCATGATGCTCACCGTCGTGTACCTGCAGATGGCGCACGAGAGCCACTAGCCACTTTCGCAACCTTCACTTCAAGACGTCACCCCGAAAGGAAAACCAGAATGGACAAACTCCAGATGATCGCGATGATCCAGGCCTCCACGGGCATCGGCATCGGCCTCATGATCGGCCTGGGCGCGCTGGGCGCCTGCGTCGGCGTGGGCATCATGTGCAGCCGCTTCCTCGAA
>DATBEA010000348.1:0-4696 GCA_036276215.1 Usitatibacter sp. | reverse complement strand
CTCGCATGGCGCCTCGCCGCGATCTTCGCGCTGGGCGGCCTGCAGGGCGCGGTGGGCTGGCTCATGGTGAAGAGCGGCCTGGTGGACGATCCCCGCGTGAGCTCGCTCAGGCTCGCGGCGCACCTGGGCATCGCCGTGGTGATCTATGGGGCGATCCTGTGGACCGCGCTCGATCTCGCCGCGCCGCGCGAGGCCTGGGCGCCGCGGGCGCTCTCGCGATTCGCGCGCGCCCTCGTGGCGCTGATCCTCGCGATGATCCTTTCCGGCGCCCTGGTGGCGGGCATCCATGCCGGCTATGCCTACAACACCTTTCCCACCATGGACGGGCACTGGATCCCGCCCGAGGTGTTCCTGATCGAGCCGTGGTGGAAGAACTTCGTCTACAACATGGCGACGGTCCAGCTCGACCATCGCCTCATCGCGTATGCGATCGCGGTGTGCGTCGCCGCGATGTGGTGGAAGGTTCGTCGCGCGGGCCCATCGCCCGGCGCGCGCCTGTGGGCCAACGCGCTCGTGGCGGCCGCGGCGCTGCAGATTTGCGCAGGCATCGCGACGCTGCTCGGGAGAGTGCCGGTGCCGCTCGCGGCGCTCCACCAGGCCGGCGCCCTGGTGGTGTTCACGTGCGCGTTGGGCCTGGCCCACGCCATGGCGCCCGTTTCCGATTACACCCGTAAGGAGATGCCACCCCCCCGAATGTGACGCAGTTCACGCGCGTGACGAGGCTTCCTCCGGATAATTCGCGCACAGGCCACAACAACGGGGGATCGATGACGGCGCGCGCCATCGGGGGCGGAAGGAGCCGGCAGGAGGTGCGGCTGCGCCGGTTCGTGCTCGGCGCGGCAGCCTACGGCGTATGCGTGCTCCTGCTCGCGCTCTCCCACGTGCTCGGCCTCATCGCGCTGGGTCCGGCGCTCGCCGCGATCGCGGGCATGGCCGCCGTGAACGCCGCGTTCTTCTTCCTTTTCCGAACCAACGGCAACGAGCGCTTCGCCGACCCGAGCCTCACCTGGCTGCAGGTCCTCGCCGGGACGGGCGTGCTCATGTTCGTGGTCTACAGCTTCGACCGCGACCGCGGCCTTCCCCTGATGGTGAGCCTGCTCGTGCTCTCCTTCGGCGCCTTCCGCTTCAATAGGCGCGAGTTCATGACCGCCGCGGGCGCCGTGCTCGCGGCCCACGCGTTCGTGATCAACCTGCTCATGTGGTTCAGGCCCGACACCGTGAACGTCCCGCTCGAGGGCTTCCACTGGCTCACGCTCGCCTGCGTGCTGCCGTGCTTCGCGGCGATCGGCGGGCGGTTATCGGAGATGCGCGCCCGGCTTCGCCGCACCAACGACGAGCTCGCCGAGGCCCTGGGCACCATCCAGAAGATGGCGACCCACGATACCCTTACGGCGCTTCCCAACCGCGCGCTCTTCAACGAGACCCTGCTCCATTCGATCGCGCGCGCGGCCCGCCAGGACGGAACGCTCGCGCTCTTCTTCCTCGACCTGGACCGCTTCAAGTACGTGAACGACACGCTGGGCCACGCCGTGGGCGATCGCGTGCTGCAGGAGGCGGCGCGCCGCCTCGCGGCTGCCGTCCGCTCGAGCGACCTGGTCGCGCGCCTGGGCGGGGACGAGTTCGTGCTGCTGGTCGAGGACTACCGCCAGGGCTCGGATCTTTCCGAGCTCGCCGCCAAGGTGCTCGCGGCGTTCTCTTCGAGCATGCTCGTGGACGGCCAGGAGCTGGGAGTGTCGGCGAGCGTGGGCATCTGCACGTATCCCGCGGACGGCACCGACGCGCAAACGCTGCTCGCCAACGCCGACATCGCGATGTACCGCGCGAAGGACCAGGGGCGAAACCGCTTCTGCTTCTATTCGGCGGACCTGAACAATCTCTCCCAGGAGCGCCTCGCGCTCGAGGCGGGCCTGCGCCATGCGCTCGAGCGTGGAGAGCTCGACGTGTTCTACCAGCCGAAGATCGATTTCGTCTCGGGGCGCGTGACGGGCGTCGAGGCGCTCATCCGCTGGCGCCATCCGACGCTCGGGCTGCTGCTGCCCGACAAGTTCATCCCGCTCGCCGAGGAGATCGGCGTGATCGTGCCCATCGGCTACTGGACGCTGCGCCGCGTTTGCGAACGCGCGCGCCGCTGGCAGGAGCTGGGCATGTCGATGCCCGTCGCGGTGAACCTCGCGGCGAGCCAGTTCCACGAGCCGGAGCTGGTCCGCGAGATGGCGGCCGTGCTGAAGGCCACGGGCGTCGCGCCGCACTTCCTGGAGATCGAGATCACCGAGAGCATGGTGATGCGCGACCCGGAGCGTGCCACCCGCGTGATGGAGGAGCTGCACAACATGGGCGTGCGGATCGCGATCGACGATTTCGGCACCGGCCACTCGTCGCTCGGCTACCTCAAGCGCTTCCCGATCGACCGGCTCAAGGTGGACCGGTCATTCGTTCGGGACCTGCCGCACAACGGCGACGACGTCGCCATCACCCGCGCGGTGATCGCGATGGCGCACAGCCTCAAGATGAGCGTCGTGGCCGAGGGCGTCGAGCACCAGGACCAGTTCGACCTGCTGAGGGACGAGGGTTGCGACGAGTTCCAGGGCTACCTCTGCGCGCGCCCCCTGGAGGAGGACGACCTCATGCGCTTCCTGGCGACGCGCTCGGTGGGGAGCGCGACTTACCAGGGCGCCGCGCAGCCGGCCGCCGCCGCGATGAGGGCGGCGAGCAGGAGCAACAAATAACGGTGCGCGGTGTTCATGGGATCTCCTTCGTTTCAGCCGCGCCCCTGGTAGGGCGCCGCGGCTTCGAGCAATGCATGGCCCCGGTGCGCGTGGGCCGTGATGAGGCAGCGATCGTGGCGGATGCCGGACAGCGCCTCGCACTGGTTGCGCTCGGCCCTGTAGCGCTCCTCGATGCGCCCGCGCTGGGCTTCGCGCGCGGAGGCCTCGGCGATCTTGATCTCGGTCAGGGTGAGGTCACCCGCAAGCAAGGGCCTTTCCGGTAACGCTGATGCCGTGATTCCTATCGCTGCCGCGCTCGAGACGATGGCGCCGATTCCGAGCGCGACGAAGCTGGCTCGCCGCATGAATCCCTCCGTGATGATCGCGGATACGCCGAGTGGCGCAATCCGTGAGCGCCCATCTTCGTGGGAGGGGGTGCGCGGGGTCTGTCAGTTCGTCCGAAACGAAATGCCCGACGCCTCCGATAAAGGCGTCGGACGGGTCTTACAGGGAAGCAGGGATCAGGTACAGCCGCGCAGCAGGTAGATCAGGAACAGAATGGGGATCGGCACCCCGAGCAGCCAAAGAAGGATAAAGCCGGCGCGGCCTTCCTGCGCCGAAGCAAGCGTGTGGAAATCCATGGTCGTGCCTCCGGTTTCTTAGGGACGAGCCCATCATCCCGGAGCGAGCGCGCGAGCGGCATCGTTGCCGCTCCGATTCGGGTGTAGGAAATCAATCCATCATGACGCCGCCATTCACGTCGAGGATCTCGCCGGTGACGAAACCCGCGAGCGGCGACACGAGGAAGCGCACGGCGTGCGCGAGCTCCTCGGGCTTGCCGAAACGTCCCACGGGAATCTGCGCGAGGAGCTGTCGTCGCTGCGATTCGTTGAGGGGCTCGATGGCGCTCGAGCCCTCGAAGGCGCCCGCGGCGATCGCGTTCACCGTGATGCCCTGCGCGGCGGTCTCGCGCGCCAGCGCGAAGGTGAGCGCGGCGAGGCCGCCATGCGCGGCCACCAGCGCCGCACCCATCTCCGCTCCCGCGCCCTTGGCCGCGAGCGAGACCACGTTCACGATGCGCCCGTGGTTGCGGGTGCGCATGCCCGGAATCAGGGCGCGGCTCCAGAAGTAGGGCACGTCCAGGTGCTGGGCGCTCACGCTTCGCCATTCGTGGGGCTCGGTCGCCTCGATGCGCGAGGCGGGGACCGTGTCCACGCAGTTCACGAGGATGTCGACGGTCCCCGCGACTTTCTCGACCTTGCGCACGGCCTCGGCGACTTCGCCCGGGTCGATCGAATCGCAGGGCACGGCGACCGTGGTCCCGCGCAGGAAGCGAATGAGGCTGTCCAGGCGGATCGCGTCCGCGTCGACGAGTGCCACCTGGATGCCGTCTTCGAGCAGCGCGCGCACGATCGAGAGCGCCGCGGGCCCGGCGGCGCCCGTCACGACTGCCGTGCGTGCCTTCGCGTTCATGGGCGCTCCAGGATGCGCAGGTTGTTCGACTTCTCCTGCGCCTCGATCATCGAGGCGAGGAGCCGGTCTCCGAAGCCGAGCGCCACCGCCTGCGAGTAGGACTGCTGCACCGCCGCGCCGATGTAGCTCGCGACCGGGAGCGACTCGGCGAGGTGCGTGTAGTAACGCACATCCTTCGCGGCGTTCACGATGGAGAACTTCATGCGCGTGAGGTCGCCATCCACCGCGCCGCCCGCGACCATCTGGAAGATGCTGGAATTCGCCGCGCCCTGCGAGACGACGTCGAAGAGCTTGTCGAGGCGCACGCCCGCCTTGGCCGCCACCGCGAAGCCCTCGGCGATGCTCGCGGCGATCGTGAGCGCCATGAAGTTGTTCACGAGCTTGAGCGTATGGCCCGCGCCTGGCGGCCCCACGTGGAAGATGTTCTCGCAGAAGGCGGCGAGCACCGGCTTCACGCGCTCGAAGGTCGCGTCGTCCGCGCCCACCATGCTGTTGAGCCGGCCCTCCTCGGCCTGGAC
>DATBEA010000347.1:0-7482 GCA_036276215.1 Usitatibacter sp. | reverse complement strand
CCGACGCCGGCGCCAACGTGGTGGTGAACGCGCGGGCCTCGCTCGACGAGGCGCGCGCGGTCGTGAAGGAGATCGAGTCCCGGGGCGGGCACGCCATGGCCCATCTCGCCGACGTGACCAGCGAAGCGCAGGTCGCCGACTTGGCGCGGGTGGCGAAGGATGCCTTCGGGCGCCTCGACATCGTCGTGAACAATGCCGCCGTGCGCGACGTGGCCGCGATCGACGACATCGACTACGCGGCGTGGAAGCGCATCACCGCGATCATCCTGGACGGCGCGTTCCTCGTCACCAAGGCGTGCTTGCCGGCATTGCGCGCGAGCGGCCAGGGCGCCATCGTGAACATCGGCGGCATGTCGGGGCATTCGGGCGCGGCCGGCCGGCCCCACGTCGTCGCGGCGAAGATGGGCCTCGTGGGATTCACGCGCGCGCTCGCCCACGACCTCGCGAAGGATTCGATCACCGTGAACTGCGTGGTGCCGGGCTTGATCGACACGCAGCGCGGAGCATCGTCGGGAAGCAAGACCGCGCACCTGCACGAGCCCTTGCTGGGACGCCGGGGCAAGCCCGAAGAGGTCGCGGCCGCCGTTCGCTTCCTGGCCGGCCCCGACGCGCGCTATGTCACGGGCCAGGACTGGCACGTGAATGGCGGGGCTTACCTCGGGTAGGTCGGGCTACGCGTTGGCGCGCGTGCGGCGCCGGTAGAGCCACAACAGCGCGATCGCAGCCGAGAGCACCAGCAGCGCCGCGATGAAGGGCAGCAGGAACGAGAGGAACACGCCGCCCAGCGCGAGCCCGTCGTCGGCGAACGACAGGACGGGGTTCGCGAGCCCGAAGGTGAGAGCGCTCGAAGCCACGCGCGTGGTGCCGCGCGCGAGCTGCACCAGGCCCGCGATGGAGCCTCCGCCGATGAGGCCCAGGGTCGTCGCGGTGAGCGGATCCAGGTTGGTGAAGAGCGAGGCCGCGAGGAGGGTGGCGGCCACCGGCTTCACGAAAGCCTCCACGGAATGCAGCGCGTGGTCCAGGCCCGGCACCTTGTCCGCGAGGATCTCGAACGTGAGCGCGCTGCCGAAGACCACCAGCGCCGGCGTGCTCGCCATCCATTCGAAGGAGTGGCCCAGCGCGAGGTGTCCCGTGCGCGCGGCGATGCCCGCCGCGAGCAATGGCAGGAACGTGCGCAATCCTACGCACGCCGCGAGGCCGAAGCCCATGGCGAGCTGGGTGGCCAGCAGCGCCGCGTCGTTGAACGTCATGTCCATGGGAATATTCTAGGCGCGTTACGAGGCCGCCGGCGCGAGGCGAGGGGTGCGGCGAGTGCGCTGCAGCAGGAAGAAGGCGATGGTGAGGTTGAGCGCGTTCCAGGCGATGCCGTTCAGGAACGCGGCGCGGTACGAGCCCGTGAGGTCGAACACCTTGCCCGACATCCAGCCGCCGAGCGCCATTCCGAGCATGGTGCACATGATGACCGCGCCCACGCGCGCGCCGGTTTCCTTCGGCGCGAAGTGCTCGCGCACGATGATCGCGTAGGAAGGCACGATGCCGCCCTGGAAGAGGCCGAAGAGCCCCGAGATCACGTAGAGCGAGACCAGCCCGTTGAAGGGCAGGAAGAGGAGCAGCGCCACGCCCTGCAGCATGGAGCCCAGGAGCAGCGTGCGAAGCCCGCCGATGTGGTCGCAGATCCAGCCGGAGGCGAGCCGGCTCACGATGCCGCAGGCAAGCATGAGCGAGAGCATCTGCGCGCCGCGCGCCGGGCCGTAGCCCAGGTCGCCGCAATAGGCCACGATGTGCACCTGCGGCATGGACATCGCCACGCAGCAGGCGACCCCCGCCATGCAGAGGAGGACCTGCGCGGAGTTGGGCGCGAGGCCGAAGGGACGGGCGCCATCGGGGACGGCTCGCGTGGCATTGGCGGCGGGGCCCGCCACCGGCGCCCTCGTGCGCATCGCAAACGAGAACAGCAGGATGATGATGCCCGCGATCATGCCCATCCCCTGGTAGGTCTGGCGCCAGCCCACGGTGGCCACGAAGTGCTGCACGATCGGCGGCCAGATCGCCCCGCCCAGGTAGTTCCCGCTCGCGCAGATCGCCACCGCGATGCCGCGCCGGCGCACGAACCAGAGCGACGTGTCGGCGAGGAGCGGCGAGAACATCGCCGAGCTGCCGAGGAGCCCGATCAGGAGGCCGTGCGCGATGTTGAACGTCGTGAGGCTCGCGGCGCTTCCGGCGACCGCGAATCCCGCGGCGAGGGAGAGGCCGCCGATCACGAGCGGCACCATCATCCCGTGCCGGTCGGCGAGCCGCCCCATGAAGAATCCGCCCACGCCCACGCCGACCATGAGCATCGCGTAGGACGCGGAGACCGCCGCGCGCGTCACGCCGAATTCCGCCTGCACGGCCGGGAGGACCACGGGCACGATGTACATGCCGCTCGACCCCAGCGTGATGAGCACCAGCGTGATCCCGAGCCTTGTCCAGGCGTAGCGCGAATCGGGGAGGTGCTGAATGGCTTCCGCGCTCATCGGGTCTTGCGGTCCAGGCATTGGAGGTAGGTCGCGTTGTCGAAGCCCGCGCCGTTGCGCTGGGCCTGCCAGATCACCTCGGCCAGGCAATCCATCACGTCGTGCTGCGCGTCGTGCATCGAGCCCCGGCGGGCGGCGAGCTTCTCCACCGCGCAGCGGATGCCCGGCGGCTGGTCGATGGAAACCTGCTCCTCGATGGCAAGGTGCATCGACATGTGCAGGAACGGGTTGGTCTCGCCGCCCTCGGGCTTCCATTCGCGATCGAGGTAGCGCTCGCGGTCCCCGAGGACGCCGTGGTACTCGGGATGCTCGAGGACGATCGCGAGCGCCATCGATTCCAGCGGCGTGAGGGCGGCGTTCTCGCGGTGCTTGCCCCAGAGGTCGAAGAGGAACTCGCGCGACTGGTCGCGCGTGGGATTAAACATCGCGTCCCTTGGGTAGCTTCGCGGCCTTCGCGGGCTTCGCCTCGGCCGCAAGCTGCTCCTTCGCGATCTTCCTTCGCTCCGGAAACTCGCACTGCTCGAAGATCGGGCATCCCGCGCAGAGGGGCTTCTTCGCCACGCACGTGTAGCGGCCGTGCAGGATGAGGTAGTGGTGGGCGTTGCGCAGGAATTTCTTCGGAGTGACCTCGAGGAGCTTCAGCTCCACCGCGAGCGGGTCCTTCCCCGGCGCGAGCCGCGTGCGGTTGGCCACCCGGAAGACGTGGGTGTCCACCGCGATCGTGAGCTCCTTGAAGGCGACGTTGAGGACCACGTTCGCCGTCTTGCGGCCCACGCCGGGGAGCGCCTCCAGGTCCTCGCGCGTGCGCGGCACCTCGCCGCCGTGCTTGTCGAGCAGGATTCGGGAGAGCGCGATCACGTTCCTGGCCTTGCCGCGGTAGAGGCCGATGGTGCGGATGTAGCTCTCCAGCCCCTCGACGCCCAGCGCGGCGATCTTCGCCGGGGTGTTTGCGACGGGGTAGAGCTTGCGGGTCGCGAGGTTCACGCCCTTGTCGGTCGCCTGCGCCGAGAGGACCACGGCCACGAGGAGCTCGTAGGGCGTGGCGTGCTCGAGCTCGGTCTTTGGGTGCGGCATGGCCGCCGCGAGGTTGCGGTAGAGGGTTTCGCGCTTGGCAGGGCTCATTCGTAGGCCTCGAGGCGCTGGGCGCGGTCGGCGGATTCGCGCGCGAGGCGCACGGCACGGGCATCGTGGCGGCCGCGCGAGAGGTCGGCGTCGGGAAACGTGGCCGCGGGTTCGATCGCGATGCAGTCGACCGGGCAGGGCGGGATGCACAGCTCGCAGCCCGTGCACCACGAGGCGATCACCGTGTGCATGCGCTGCGAGGCGCCCACGATCGCGTCCACGGGGCAGGCCTGGATGCACTTGGTGCAGCCGATGCAAGCGGCCTCGTCGATCACGGCGACCTGGGGCGCCATCGCGGCGCCGACTTCGGGCGAGAGCGGCTTCGCCTCGCGGCCGAGGAGGCCCGCGAGCTTCGCCACGCCCGCCTCGCCTCCCGGAGGGCATCGGTCGATGTCGGCTTCGCCCGCCGCGATCGCCTGCGCATAGGGGCGGCATGCGTCGAACCCGCAGCGGGTGCATTGGGTCTGCGGCAGGAGCGCGTCGATGCGTTGGGCGAGCGGGATCACGTGGATTCGGCGAGCAGGCTTTCGGTGAGGGGAGTGTAGGGTAGCCCGGTTTCCCGCGCGACCTGGGCATGGGTGGCCCGTCCCTCCCAGAGGAGCACGGCGTTGCGCAGCTCGCGGCTTTCGAGGAGCGCCGCGGCCACGCTCGCCCGCGCCATGTCGAGGACGTAGGGCAGCGCCGCGGCCGAGAGCGCCACCGAGGCCTCGTCCGGGAAGGCCGCGGGGATGTTGCCCACGCAGTAGTGCACCACGCCTTCCTCGACGAACACCGGCTCGGCGTGCGTGGTGCGCCGCGACGTCTCCGCCACGCCGCCTTCCTCGATGCAGATGTCGACGATCATCGCGCCGGGCTTCATGCGGCGCACGAGCGAGCGTGGCAGGAGCTTGGGCGTCGGCTCGTTCGCGTTGAAGACGGCGGCCACGACGAGGTCCGCTTCGAGCGCATGGCGCTCGACGGCTTCGGGTGTGGCCGCCTCCACGCCTTCGCGGGCGCGGCGCGCGAGGACCGTGACCTGGGCGCCCGCATTGCGCGCCGCACGCGCGGCCTCGCTCGCGGCCGGGCCCGCGCCCAGCACCAGCACGCGCGCGGGCTTGCGCCCCAGGTGGCGAGCGGCGATCCCGTACGAAACGCGCCCGGCGATGACCGACATGGGGGCCAGGAGCGGGAAGCGCCCGCGGGCATCGCGCACGAGCTCCCAGGCGATGGCGCTGGCACCGTGCGCGGCGAGCGCCCGGGCGCGCGCCGGGGCCGCGATGAGGTGATGGAACGAGAAGACGGCCGCGCCCTTCGGCATCGCCTTGAAGTCGGCCTCCTGGACTTCCTTCACCTTCACGACGAGCTCCGCGTCCCAGGCATCGCGCGCGACGACGAGATTGGCGCCCGCGACGCGATAGTCGTCGTCGGTGAATCCGGCGCCCACGCCGGCCTTCGTTTCCACTTGCACGTCGTGGCCTTCGGCCACCAGCTCCTCGACCGCGCGCGGCGTGAGGGCGACGCGGCGCTCGCCTTCCTTGGTTTCGCGCGGCACGCCCACGATCATCGAAGCGCCCGCCGCGCCTCGGCGATGAGCGCGGGGCCCCGGTAGATGAAGCCCGTGTAGACCTGCACGAGGGAAGCGCCCGCGGCGATCCTGGCGCGCGCGTCCTCTCCCGTCGTGATCCCGCCCACGCCGATGAGCGGGATGCGGCCGGCGAGCGCTTTGGCGAGCTTCGCGAGCACCGCGGTCGATCGCGCGGCGAGGGGCTTGCCGCTCAAGCCGCCGGCCTCGGCCGATTCGCGCGCATCGTGCACGCCTTCGCGCGAGAGCGTGGTGTTGGTGGCGATCAACGCGTCGATGCCGTGCTTCAAGGCGAGTGCCGCGATCGCCTCGATCTCGGCGTCGGAAAGGTCGGGCGCCACCTTGAGGGCGAGCGGCTTGGCGCCGCCCTGGCGCTCGGCGAGCGTGCGCCGGCGCTCCACCAGCGCCGCCAGCAGCTCGTCCAGGCGCGCCTCCGATTGCAGGTCGCGAAGGCCCTTGGTGTTGGGCGAGGAAATGTTGACGGCCACGTAGCTCGCGCGCTCGTGCACCGCGTCCAGGCAGGCGAGGTAGTCCTCGGCCGCGCGCTCGATGGGCGTATCGAGGTTCTTGCCGATGTTGATGCCGAGCACGCCGCGAAACTTCGAGCGCGCGACGTTCGCCAGCAGCTTCTCCACGCCCTGGTTGTTGAAGCCCAGGCGGTTGATGATCGCCTCGTGGGAGGCAAGGCGGAACATGCGCGGCTTCGGGTTGCCGGGTTGCGGGCGCGGCGTCACCGTGCCGACCTCGATGAAGCCGAAGCCCAGTGCCGCGAGCGCGTCGATGTACTCGCCGTTCTTGTCCAGGCCCGCGGCAAGGCCCACCGGGTTGGGAAAGTCGATCCCCATCACGCGGCGCGCCTCGCCGCTGGAGGCGCCGGCACCCAGCCATGACGCACGGGCGCCGAGCGCTCCGAGCGACTTCAGCGCGAGATCGTGGGCAACTTCGGGGTCGAGCGTGAAAAGGGCGGTGCGCGCCAGCCCGTAGAGCATCAGGCGAGGCGCTTCCACTCTCCGCGAACCAGCCCTTCTATCGGGCGGAACTGGTTCTTGTAGCTCATCTTGCGGCTCTGGGCGATCCAATAGCCCAGGTAGACGTAGGCGAGGCCGCGCCGGCGCGCTTCCTCCACCTGCCAGAGGATGTTGTAGGTGCCGTAGGAGGCGCGCGGCACGAGCGGGTCGAAGAAGGTGTAGACCGAGGACAGGCCGTCGGCCAGCTCGTCCACGATCGACACCATGCGCAGCTCGCCGCCCTCGCGGAACTCGATGAGGCGCGTGGCGACGTTCGACTGGAGCAGGAAGTGGGCGTACTGCTCGCGGCTGTCGTGGTCCATGCCGCCGCCGCGGTGGCGCTCGCTCTGGTAGAGGCGGTAGAGCGCGTAGTGCTCGGCGTTGAACTTGAGCTCGCCGTAGCGCGGCTCGAGGCTCGCGTGGCGGGCGTTGGCGCGGCGCTGCGCGCGGGACGGCTCGAACTGGGAAGCCACCACGCGCACCGGCAGGCACGCGTGGCAGTGATCGCAATAGGGACGGTAGGTGAAAGCGCCGCTGCGCCGGAAGCCCGCCGAGACGAGCGCGCTGTAGGTCTCGGTGTCGATGAGGTAGCTCGGCGTCGCGACCTGCGAGCGCGCGAGCTTCCCGGGCAGGTAGCTGCACGGGTAGGGCGCGGTCGCGTAGAACTGCAGGTTCGCGATCGGAAGGTCGTTCAGCTTGGCCACGTTCTAGTCCAGGTCCTCGCGTCTCACGTCTCGCACCTCACGGCCCGGCACCCGTCCAACGGGCACCGGACAGGGGATATTGTATCGACTCCTGTACCCGCTTTGCGAATTCGTGGCGGGGGATCTGGCGAGCGCCCAGCGAGGCGAGGTGCGCCGTGGCCTGCTGGCAGTCGACGAGGCGGAACCCCTCGGCCTGGAGGCGCGCGACGAGCCTCACCAGCGCGACCTTGGAGGCGTCGGGGGCGCGGGCGAACATCGACTCGCCGAAGAACACCTTGCCGAGCGCCATGCCGTAGAGCCCGCCCACGAGCTCGCCGTCGCGCCAGGACTCGACGGAGTGGACGAAACCCCTCTCGTGCAAGGCCGTGTAGGCCGCGACCATCTCGGGGACGATCCAGGTGCCCGCCTGGCCGTCCCGCGGCGCGGCGCATTCGGCGATGACGCTCGCGAAGTCCGTGTCGAAGCGCGTCTCGTAGATGCCGCGATCCACGCTCCTGCGAAGCGACCTCGACACCTTGAGCTCGGCCGGGAAGAGCACCATGCGCGGGTCGGGCGACCACCAGAGGATCGGA
>DATBEA010000346.1:0-11613 GCA_036276215.1 Usitatibacter sp. | reverse complement strand
GTCGCGCGAGGCGGCCTCCCTCGGTTTCGACGCGCAAGGCGCCCGTTCGCGCGTCGATGCGCAGGTCGCCGCGCTCGACGTCCAGCGCGCTTCGGCGGGCGAAGAGCGCATCCAGCGCGACTTGCAGTTCCACGCGGCCATCGTGGCGCCGGTGACGGGAACGATCTCGACGGTGCTGGTGGAGCCCGGCCAGATGGTGACGGCGGGCACCGTGCTCGCCACTCTCATTCCCGCGGGCTCGGCGCTCGAGGCGCACCTCTACGCGCCGTCGCGGTCCATCGGCTTCGTCCACGAGGGCGAGGAAGTCCTGCTGCGCTACCTTGCGTATCCGCACCAGAAGTTCGGCATGCATGCCGCGCGCATCGTCACGGTCTCGCGCAACCCGATGCTGCCCGGGGAGCTCGGCTTCACGCCCGTCGACGGCACGCGCGAGCCCGTCTATCGCATCAAGGCGGCGCTCGACGCGCAAGCGATCCGCGCCTATGGGCGACTCGAGCCGCTGCAGCCCGGCATGCAGGTCGAGGCCGACGTGCTCCTCGACCGGCGCCGGCTCGTGGAGTGGATCTTCGAGCCGCTCCTGGGATTGGCGGGAAGGACCTGACTTGGACGTGATGGCCACGCTGCGCCTCGCGGCGGGGCGGCGCCTGCCCCTCTTCCTCCAGACCGAGGCGGCCGAATGCGGCCTGGCGAGCCTCGGCATGGTGGCGTGCTTCCATGGACATCGCATCGACCTCGCGGGCATGCGCAGGCGCTTCACGGTGTCCCTCAAGGGCGCGACACTCGCCTACCTCATGCAGGTCGCCGGCCGGATGCAGCTCGCTCCCCGCCCGCTGCGCCTCGAGCTCTCCGAGATGCCGCTCCTTCGCGCGCCGTGCATCCTGCATTGGGACCTGAACCACTTCGTGGTGCTTCGTTCCGCCGATGCGCGCGGCGCGATCGTGCACGATCCCGCGTTCGGCGTGCGCAAGCTCGCCAACGAGGAGGTTTCCCGGCACTTCACGGGAATCGCCCTCGAGCTCTCGCCCATGGCGGGATTCAAGCCGGCGGACGACCGAAGGCACGTGCGCCTGCGCGACCTGATGGGCCCGGTCGCGGGATTGAAGCGCTCGCTCGCGCAGGTGTTCATCCTGGCGCTCGCCCTCCAGGCGATCGCCATCGTCACGCCCTTCTACATGCAGTGGGCCGTGGATGGGGCGGTCGTGTCGGCCGATCGCGACCTGCTCACGGTGCTGGGCATGGGCTTCCTCATGCTCGCCGTCGTGAACGTGACGCTGTCGGCGCTTCGTTCCTGGGTCGTCCTCTACCTGGGCACGACGCTCAACATGCAGTGGATCGCGAACGTGTTCTCCCACCTGATGCGCCTTCCGGTGAGCTGGTTCGAGAAGCGCCACCTGGGCGACGTGGTCTCGCGCTTCGGCGCGGTGAACTCCATCCAGCGCACGCTCACCTCGAGCTTCGTGGAAGCCCTCATCGACGGCGTGATGGCCGCGGCCACGCTTGCGATGATGATCGTCTACAGCACCACGCTCACGCTCCTCGCCGCATGCGCGGTCGCCCTCTACGCGATGCTGCGCTGCGGCTTCTACGATCCGCTTCGCCGCGCGACCGAGGAGCACATCGTGCACACGGCGAAGCAGCAGAGCCACTTCCTCGAGACCGTCCGGGGCGTGCAATCCATCAAGCTTTTCGGCCGGCAGGAAGAGCGCCGCTCGCGCTGGCTGAACCTCGTGGTCGACGCGGTGAACCAGGACCTCGCCATGCAGAAGCTCGGGCTCGGGTTCCGCTCCACGAACGGGCTGGTGTTCGGCGTCGAGCGGGTGGCGATCGTGTGGCTGGGCGCGCTCCTCGTGCTGGACGGCGGTTTCTCGGTCGGCATGCTCTTCGCCTTCATGGCCTACAAGGACCAGTTCTCGGCGCGCGTGGGCGGCCTCGTGGACAAGCTGGTGGAGCTGCGCATGCTGGGCCTCCAGGGCGAGCGCCTCGCCGACATCGTGCTCACGCCGCCGGAGGAGGACGCGGGAACGATGCCCGCGGATCCCATCGACGCATCGCTCGAGGTGGCGGGCCTTTCGTTTCGCTATTCCGACATGGAGCCCTTCGTGCTCCTCAATTGCTCCTTCCGCGTGGAGCCCGGCGAGTCGGTCGCCATCGTCGGCGCCTCGGGCGGCGGCAAGACCACCCTCGTGAAGCTCATGCTGGGCCTTCTCTCGCCCACCGATGGGCGCGTGCTCGCCGGCGGCATCGACATCCAGAAGCTCGGCATCGACCGCTATCGCAAGCTCGTGGGCACCGTGATGCAGGACGACCAGCTCTTCGCGGGCTCCATCGCCGACAACATCTGCTTCTTCGATCCCATGCCCGATGCCGAGGCCATCGAGCGCTTCGCCCGCATGGCGGCGGTGCACGACGACATCGCCGCGATGCCGATGGCCTACAACACGCTGATCGGCGACATGGGCGCCGCCCTTTCCGGCGGGCAGCGCCAGCGCATCCTGCTCGCGCGCGCCCTCTACAAGCAGCCGCGCATCCTCTTCCTCGACGAGGCCACGAGCGCCCTCGACGTCCAGAAGGAGCGCGCCGTGAACGATGCGATCCGGTCGCTGCGGCTCACGCGGGTCATCATCGCGCACCGCCCGGAGACCATCGCCTCGGCCGAGCGGGTGATCGTCCTGCAAGGCGGGAAAGTGGCGCAGGACCTGAAGCGCGTGGCCGGAATGGAGGCGGCCTCGCGCTCCGCCTAGAATGGCGGGATGACTTCCTCGTGGATGGTCGTCGCCGGATTCTTCTTCGCGGCGATGGGTGTGTTCGTGAAGTTCGGGGCGGACCAGTTCGACGCCGCCGAGATGGCGTTCTACCGCTCGTTCGTGGGGCTCTTCTTCATCGGCGCGCTCGTGCTGGTGCACCGGGGGAGCACGATCCGCACGCAGCACCTGGGCGGACACGTGATCCGCAGCGTCGTGGGCTCGATCTCGCTCATCGGCTACTTCTACGCGATGGCGAAGCTGCCGCTCGCCACCGCCCAGACGCTCAACTACACCTCGCCCATCTTCCTCGCCCTCGCCCTCGTGGTCGTGATGGGCGAGAAGTTCTCCTGGTGGCTCATCGCCGCGATCGGCGTGGGTTTCGGCGGCGTGGCGCTGCTGCTCCAGCCGACGATGCAAGGCGGCCGGGAAGCGGCGGCGTTGATCGGGCTCTTCTCGGGCGTGTTCTCGGCGTGGGCGTATCTCAGCGTGCGCACGCTGGGCAAGCTGGGCGAGCCCGACCATCGCGTGGTCTTCTGGTTCACGCTGATAGGCTCGGTGATCTGCGCCGGTTGGCAGCTCGCGACGTCCAATTTCCATGCGCTGCGCTGGGGCAACCTCTGGATCGTGCTCGGCATCGGCTTCTGCGGCACCGCGGCGCAGCTCGCCATGACCCGCGCCTACCGCACCGGCAATACGCTCGTCGTGGGTGCGCTTTCCTATTCGACGCTCGTCTTCGGCGCCGCGGCCACGGTCGTCGTGTGGAACGAGCGCCTGCCGCCGATGGAGCTCGCGGGCATCGCGGTGATCATCGCGAGCGGCATCATGGCGATGCGCGTGGAGAAGAAGGAAGCCATCGAGGAGGCGGGCTTCGAGAGCTAGGCATAATGCGCGCGTGAGCTCGCCATTTCGCCTGCTGGTCGCGGTCGCAGCCCTCGCCCTCGCGGCCGCCGCGGCCGTGGACGGTTGGCGCACCTTCCCGTACCTGCTGCGCATGGATTTCTACCACATGTGGGGCGTGCCGCTCGCGCACGACACCCTGGCAGCCAATCCTTACGCGCAGGTCAGGGAATATGGCGACCTGCTGAACGAGGTCACGGTGCGTTCGGCGAGCCCGCTCCTCAAGCGCGCCAACAATGCGCGCCGCGTGATCGAGCCCACGGGGACGCCCTTCTATTACGCCGTGTTCGGCGTGCTGCCCCGCGACTTCGACGCCGCCGCGGCCGTCTTCTGCATCGCGCAATACGCCGCGCTCTTCGCCGCCATGGTGCTGCTCGCTCGCCTGAATGGGGGCAGCGCATGGCTTGGCGTGGCACTCGCAGGCGTCGTGGCCCTCGATTTCAATCCCTTCGCGCAGGACGTCAAGTACGGCAACGTGAACGCGTTCCAGCTGTTGTGGATCGCCGGGCTCATGGGGCTCTCGGCCTACCGCGCGCGCTTGCCCCCGTTCGCGTTCCGCGACGCCTTTCCCGCGCTCCTCGCCGCGCTCGCGATGTTCAAGCCCAACACGCTCTGGATCGTCGCGCTGCTCGCCTTCCACTACGTCGCCGTCGCGGGCCGCGGCGCCATCCTTCGTGGGTTCCTGGCGGGCGCGATCGCCGCCGCGGTGTGCGCCGGAGTGGGCGCGGCGTATTTCGACGGCCCCGCCGCGTGGCATGACTGGCTCCACTACACGCAGGGCATGAACGGCGGGCGCCTCCTCTACAACGTGGGAGAAGGCAACCACGCGGTCGTGAAGCTGCTGGCGGAAGCCTCGCCGCGGCTGGGCGTGATGGCTTCCGAGCTCCTTCTCACCGCGCTCCTCCTGGCGGCGTTTTCGTTCGCGCTGGTGAAGGGAAGAAGCGACGCGCCGCCGCGCGCGCGCGTGACGGGCCTGCTCGGGGACGTGCAATTCGCGGCGAGCTGCGGTGTCGTGCTCATGCTCGCGACCTCGCCCCTCATCTGGCCGCACTACGACGTGCTTGCGCTCGTTCCGATCGCCTGGCTCCTCGCGGGTCACGCCGGGCGCTTCGGGATCGCCTGTGCGGCGCTCGCCTGCGCCGCACTCGCCTCCCCGGTGATCGCGCTCCTTGTGTCGGACCACTTCGCGTGGGTGCGGATCATGACGCTTTTTTGCTGGGTGCCGCTCGCCGCCGGGATGATCGCCGCGGGAGCCATCGCCGCGAACCAGGGCGCGCGAGTTAAGATTCCGTGATGGACCCGATCCTCGTGAGCACGGAAGCGCTGCAGGAACACCTCGGCGATCCGGGCTGGGTGGTCTTCGACACGCGCCACGATTTGGGCGACGTGGAGAAGGGCCGCCGAGCCTACGGCGATGCGCATATTCCAGGCGCCCATTTCCTGCACATGGACGAGGACCTCTCGGGAGCGAAGACGGGCACCAACGGCCGCCATCCGCTGCCGGACCTCGCCGCCTTCGCCGCGAAGGTCGAGCGCGCGGGCGTGACCCCCGCGACGCAGGTCGTGGTGTACGACGACCTCGGCGGGAATTTCGCGGTGCGCCTGTGGTGGATGCTGCGCTGGCTCGGGCACGAGCGGGTGGCGCTCCTCGACGGCGGCTATCCGCTGTGGACGAAGGAAGGGCGGCCCGCGACGAACAAACTTCCCGCGGAGCGCCGGGGCGATTTCAAGCCGCGGCCGCACCTGGGCGACGTGGTGGACACGCCATTCGTCGAGCGTTTCCGCGAGGATCCTTCCATCAAGCTGATCGATGCGCGTGCGCCCGAGCGTTACGCGGGACTCAAGGAGCCCATCGACCCGGTGCCCGGCCACATTCCCGGCGCGGTGAATCGCTTCTGGCAGAAGAACCTGAATCCCGACGGCCGCTTCAAGGCGCCCGCGCAGCTGAAGCGCGAGTTCGAAGACTTCCTCGGCGCCGCGCAACCACAGCATGCCGTGCACATGTGCGGCTCGGGCGTGACCGCGTGCCACAACATGTTCGCCATGGAGCTCGCGGGGCTGCCCAGCGGGCGCCTCTACGTGGGATCGTGGAGCGAATGGTGCGCCGATCGCTCGCGCCCCATGCTTCCGCGGACGTGAAGGCAACGATCCGGCTCCATGCGTTGGCTTGCGCGGCATTGATGGGCACGTCCACCCTGCCGTCGCGCGCCGCCGAGCTCCTCGAGCCGCCGGTGAACCTCGTGATCGAGGGCGCGCCGGCGGTGCCGGCCGAGCTCGCCGCGAAGCTCGAGCCCTACGGCGACTTCCGGGCGCACCAGATGCTCTCGTGGCATCCCCAGCGCCGCGAGCTCCTCGTGAGCCGGCGCATCGTCGCCACCAACCAGGTGCATCGCGTGAGCGACCCGGGCGCGAATCCCGAGCCGCTCACCGACGGGTCCGACGCGGTCGATGTCGCGCGCTTCGATCCGGCCGATGGCGAATCCTTCCTCTTCCTTCGCGCCCATGGCGGGAGCGAGGCCTACCGGCTCTTCCGCGAAGAAGTGTCCACGAAGTCGGTGGCCGCCCTGAGCCCTGAAGCCGAGCGCGTCTCGGATTTCGACTGGGCGCCGCACGGAGGCCTGGCGGTCTACGCGACGCAGCCGCTCGACCGTCACAACCCCGCGAACCAGGCCGTCACCACGGTGCACGTGGTCGATCCCGCGCACCCGGAGTCGGACCGCGTGATCGCGAAGCTTCCCGGCGGCGGCTGGAGCGACTTCCGTTTCTCGGAAGACGGACGCCACCTTTGCATGACGGAGTGGATCTCGATCGTGCAGTCGTCGCTCTGGGTGATGGACGTCGCCACCGGCAGGAAGCGGCGCGTCACGCCGCGCAGCCGTGAGCAGGTGAGCTACGGCCCGGCGCGCTTCTCGAAGGACGGCAAGGCGCTCATCACCACGAGCGATCGCGGATCGGAGTTCCACCGCCTCGTGTACCTGCCGCTCGCGGGCGGAAAGCCGCGCGTGCTCACGCCGAAGCTCGCCTTCGACGTCGAGGACTTCGACATCTCGTTCGACGCCAAGCGCATCGCCTTCGTGACCAACGAGGACGGAGCGAGCGCGCTTCGCTTCATGGACCTCGCCACTTTCAAGGAGCTGCCGCGCCCGCCGCTCCTGCGCGGCGTCCTCCACGGGCTGCGCTGGCGGCCCCATTCGACCGAGGTGGGTTTCACCCTGGTCTCGGCACGCTCCGCGGGCGACGTCTTCACCTACGACCTGGATTCGAACCAGACCACGCGCTGGACCAACGGCAGGAGTCCCGCGGTGGACAGCAGCTCCTTCGCGGAGCCACGCGTCGTGAAATGGAAGAGCTTCGACGGGCTGGAGGTGAGCGGGCTCCTCTATTCACCGCCCAAGAGCTTCGAAGGCAAGCGCCCGGTCATCGTGTACATCCATGGCGGGCCCGAATCCCAGTCGCGGCCCGGCTTCCTCGGGCGGCTGAACTACTTCGTGAGCGAGCTGGGCGTGGCCATGGTGTTCCCGAACGTGCGCGGCTCCTCCGGCTTCGGCAAGTCGTACGTGAAGCTCGACGACACGTGGAACCGCGAGCATTCGGTGAAGGACATCGGCGCGCTGCTCGACTGGATCGCCGCGCAGCCCGAGCTCGACGCGAGCCGCATCATGGTCTACGGCGGAAGCTACGGCGGCTACATGACGCTTGCCTCGGCGGTGCACTTCAGCGGCCGGATCAAGAGCGCCGTCGACATCGTCGGCATCTCGAATTTCGTGACCTTCCTCGAGCACACCGAGACCTACCGCCGGGACCTGCGCCGCGTGGAGTACGGCGACGAGCGCGACCCGGAGATGCGCGCCTTCCTCGAGTCGATCTCCCCGCTCACCCACGCCGAGCGCATCACCGTGCCGATGCTGGTGGCGAGCGGCCTCAACGACCCGCGCGTTCCCTACACCGAGGGCGAGCAGATCGTGGCCAACCTCAAGCAGCGCGGCACGCCCGTGTGGTACGTGCTTGCGAAGGACGAGGGCCACGGCTTCGCGAGGAAGCCCAACGCCGACTACCTCTTCTGCCTCGCCGTGCAGTTCGCGAAAGCCACCCTGCTCGAATAGCCGCTTCGGGGCCGCGTGGTTATACTGGGCCACGCACCGGATGGAGGGAGAAGTCCCGTGTCGGAAGCCCTGAGAATCCTGTCGGTCGGAGCGGGCACGCTCCTCGCGATCGTCGTCTTCGCCACGATCGTGTTCCTGTTCATCCAGGACGTGACGCAGAAGAAGCACGCGGTCCTGCGCAACTACCCGGTCATCGGGCGCCTGCGCTATTTCCTCGAGAAGCAGGGCGAGTACTTCCGCCAGTACTTCTTCGCCGGCGACCGCGACGAGATGCCGTTCAACCGCGCCACGCGCGCCTGGGTGTACCGCGTCGCGAAGCAGGAGGACGGCAGCGGCATCATCGGCTTCGGCTCCACGTACGACATGAAGGCGCCGGGCGCGATCCTCTTCGTGAACGCGGCCTTCCCGGTCCAGGAGTGGGAGAAGCAGGCCACGCCCGCGCTCATCATCGGCGAGGGATTCTGCGACCAGCCCTTCCTCGCCCGTTCCCTCGTGAACGTGAGCGGCATGAGCTTCGGCGCCATCTCGAAGCCCGCCGTGCGGGCGCTCTCCCGGGGCGCCGCCCTCGCCGGCTGCTGGATGGATACGGGCGAAGGCGGCACGGCGCCCTATCACCTCGAGGGCGGCTGCGACGTGATCGCGCAGATCGGCACCGCGAAGTACGGCGTGAGGAATGCCGATGGATCCTTCTCGCCGGAGAAGGCGAAGGAGCTCGCGAAGAGCGTGAAGGCGTTCGAGATCAAGCTCTCGCAGGGCGCCAAGCCCGGCAAGGGCGGCGTGCTGCCGGGAGGCAAGGTCACGCAGGAGATCGCGGCGATCCGCGGCATTCCCGTGGGCGAATCCTCCATCAGCCCGAATCGCCATCGCGACGCGGCGAACATGGTCGAGCTGCTCGACCAGGTGCGCTACATCCGCGAGCTCACCGGAAGGCCCGTCGGCTTGAAGACGGCGATCGGCGGCTGGCACTTCCTGAACGACCTCGCCGAGAACACCCTTCGCCGCGGCCTGGAATACGCACCGGATTTCCTCGTGATCGACGGCGGCGAGGGCGGCAGCGGCGCGGCGCCGCAGGCGCTCTTCGACCACATGAGCCTGTCCATCGAGGAGGCGCTGCCGCGCGCCGCGGACATGCTCTTCGAATCGGGACTGAAGGATCGCATCCGCCTGGTCGCTTCCGGCAAGCTCGTGACCTCGGCGCGCGCCGCATGGGCGCTTTGCGTGGGCGCCGATTTCGTGAACACCGCGCGCGGGTTCATGTTCTCGCTGGGCTGCATCCAGGCGTTGCGTTGCCACACCAACACGTGCCCCACGGGCATCACTACGCACAACCCGCGCCTGCAGCGCGGCCTCGTGGTCGAGGAGAAATTCCAGCGCGTCGCCAACTACGCGATGGGCATGAACCACGACATCGAGATGATCGCGCACTCGTGCGGCGTCGCGCATCCGCGATTGCTCAAGCGCGAGCATTGCCGCATCGTCCAGGGCAACGGCCAGAGCGCGGCGCTCAACATGATGTATCCGTACCCGAAGCTCAAGGCGGCGACGATCGCGACGGCGCGGTCGGTCGGTTCGGTTCCGGTGAGCTGACGCCGGCGTGGGGGCGCGGGAAGTCTTCACCCAGCCCTTCAGCATCTCGGTGGGCGCGCGAAATTGCCACCGAAGGTTAGCGTGTTGACGGCAGAAGGCCACGGCCTGTCACCACGAATAGCAGGGATGGTGGGTCGGACAGGATAGCCGGCGTTCGGGGGCTTGCGGGAAATCTTCAGAGGCGAGCAGCACCCTGTCCGCAATATCGACGCCCAAATGGCAGTAGCGGTGGCAGGCTGTCCTAGGTTGAACTCGCCGGGTGAAGATTTCCCGCGCCCCCAACGCCGGCGTCAAGCAGCGGTAACTACCCAGCCGTCTGCGCGATCCCCAGCACCGTGTTCACCGCCTGCACCAGCCCGCTGATCCGGAAGGGCTTGGTGACGTAGCCGTCGGCACCAAGGGACAAACCCCGCGCCACGTCGGTCACCTCGCTCTTGCCGGTCATCATGATCACCGGCATCGACTTGATCTTGGGATTGCCACGGATGCGCTCCAGGATCTGGAAGCCGTCCGCGTCGGGGAGCGACACGTCGAGGAGCACCAGGTCGGGAAGCGGCGCCTTGTTGAACTCGGCGTTGATGTCGGCGCGGTTCTTCGCGAAGCGCGTGAGGAACCCGGACTTGGCGAGCACCTCTCCCACGAGGTCGGCGAGGGACTTGTCGTCCTCGATCACGAAGATCGAGTGGCGCTGGCCGTTTCGCGGCGGGATGCGCGTGCCCGCGTGGCGGGCCATGGCGACGTAGAAGCCGGTCTTGGCGAGCTGGGGGCTGCCGGTGCTCGCTTCCTTGCGGGCGCTCGCGATCTTCTCGGGCGGCGGGGGCGGCGAGGGCTTCGCGGGGCTCGTGAAGTCCAGGTCGTCGTCGTCGGCGTCGGGATGTGCGGTCATTGCGGAATGCCCTCGCTTTGTTCCTTGGCAGCGCCCTTCTTGTCCCCGATGCGGCTCTCCTCGCCTCGCAGGAGCTTCGCGATGTTGGCCCGGTGCCGCAGCACGAGGACCACCGCCATCACGCTCACCGCTCCGAGGAAGGGCCCAGGCCCGACGAGCCACCACGTCGCGAAGGGCGCGCAGGCGGCCGCCACGATCGCCGCGAGCGAAGAATACCGGGTAACGAGCACGATGGCGAGCCAGGCCACCACGACGGCAAGGCCCACTCGCCAGTCGTAAGCGATGATCACCCCGGCCGCCGTGGCGGCTCCCTTGCCGCCGCGAAAGCGCAGCCACACCGGGAAGACGTGCCCGAGGAAGGCCGCCACGCCCACGACCGCAAGGCCCTCGTCCGGAACCCCCAGGAAGCGCGCCGCCAGGACGGCCGCCCAGCCCTTGCCCGAGTCGCCCAGGACGGTGAGGAGCGCCGCGATGCGGTGCCCCGAGCGCAGGACGTTGGTGGCGCCTATGTTGCCCGAGCCATAGGTGCGCGGATCGGGAAGGCGAAGCGCCCGGCTCACCAGCACGGCGAAGGGAATGGACCCGGCGAGGTAGCCGCCCAGCGCGCAGGCGACGAGCGTCGTCATGGCCATACTCTACAATACGCGCGCATGGATACGATCTTCATCCGCGAGTTCCGCGTCGAGGCCTGGGTCGGCATCTACGAGTGGGAGAAGCAGCGCGCGCAGACGCTCGACATGGAGCTCGAGATCGGCATCCCCGGCAGCCAGGCCCATCGCACCGACAACATCCACGATACGGTGAACTACGGCGAGGTGATTTCGCGCATCGCGGCCGACCTCGCCCAGCACCGATTCAAGCTCCTCGAGGCGCTCGCCGAGCACGTGTGCACGCTCGTGATGCAGGAGTTCAAGGCCCCGTGGGTGAAGGTCTCGGTCGCCAAGCTGGGCCACGTCCGCAACGTGCGCAAGGTGGGCGTCACGCTGGAGCGGCGGCAGGAGCCTCGGTGAAGATGGCGCGGTAGGCCGCGTAGGTCGAGGTGAAGAAGAGCGGCACCCACACGAAGAGCCCCAGGCCGATCGGGATCATCGCGATCACCAGGAACACCATCATCACCACGCCGTAGACCAGCGACGGGACGACGTTGCGCAGGCAGGCCACGAAGCTCGCCTTCATCGCATCGAGCGGCGCCATGCCGTGCAGCACCACGAGCGCCGGCGCGAACCAGTACGCCATGAGCAGCGGGACGACGAGGGCCATGACGACGAGCGAGCCCAGCAGCAACGGGATGAGCGACGCCTGGAGGATGGCCTCGGCGGCCTCGCCGCTTCCGGCGGTCAGGAGCGCGCTGAAGATCCCCACGCCGGCGATGCCGACGAAGAGCAGCAGCAGGACG
>DATBEA010000345.1:0-2195 GCA_036276215.1 Usitatibacter sp. | reverse complement strand
GGCCCGCGGAAAGTTCCCGCTGCCCCTACTCCGCGTCGGGCTGCTTCGACGGGTGGGCCGCCTCGAACGCCGGATGGGCGAGGCAGGCCTCGTTCACGGCGCGGATGCGGGGGTAGGGGTCCATGGGCAGCTTCACGCGCCCGGCGTTGGCCACCTGCGGGACGATGCAGATGTCGGCGAGCGTGGGCGCGTCGCCGAAGGCGTACTTGCCCGAGCGCTCCGCGAGGCGCTTCTCGATCGCCGCGAACCCCAGGCGGATCCAGTGCCGGTACCACTCGTCGCGCGCGGCTTCATCGAGCTGCAACGTCTTCTCGAGATACTGGAGGACGCGGGTGTTGTTGAGCGGATGGATGTCGCACGCGATCGCCAGGGCGACCGAGCGCACCCAGGCGCGGTCGGCGGGCTCCCGCGGCAGGAGCGGCGGCTCGGGATGGGTCTCGTTGAGGTACTCGATGATGGCGAGCGACTGCGTGAGGGTGAGCTCCCCGTCGAGGAGCGTCGGCACGAGGCCCTGGGGATTGATCCCGAGGTAGTGGCTGCCACGCTGCTCGCCCTTGCGCAGGTGCACGGAACGCCGCTCTGCTTCCAGGCCCTTCAGGTTCAGCGCGATGCGCAGGCGGTAGGCGGCGGACGAGCGGAAATAGTCGTATAGGATCATGGCGCGGAGGTGACAGTTGAATTCCGTGGCGGGACCCGAAGCTTATACTGCCGAGTGATGCGTTCCATCGCGATACAGAGCACCTTCACGCTGCCCTCGCGCGCCGAGATCGTCTCGCGGCTCGCGGCGAGCCCGCCGCTCGAGGAGCTCCTCACCGCCGACGACCTCGAGCGCCAGGCGATGATCGGCCAGGGAGCGCTCAAGCCCGCGGCCGTGCTGATCCTCGTGGTGAACCATCCCGGCGATCCCACCGTCGTCTTCACGCAGCGCACCGCGCACCTGGCCGACCACGCGGGCCAGATCAGCTTCCCGGGCGGGCGCGCGGACGAAGGCGACGCATCCGCCGAGCGCACCGCCTTGCGCGAGGCCGAGGAGGAGATCGGCGTCACGCCCGACCGCGTCGAGATCCTGGGCAAGCTTCCCGAATACAACACCGGCACCGGCTACCGCGTGACGCCCATCGTCGGCTGGGCCGAGCCGCCGCTCAAGTTCAACCCGGACCCGCACGAAGTGGCGGATGTCTTCGAGGTGCCGCTCGCATTCCTCCTCGACACGGGCAACCACCGCTACGAGAGCGCGTTCTTCAAGGGGCGCATGCGCAAGTACTGGGCGATGCCCTTCGGCGAGCGCTTCATCTGGGGCGCCACCGCGGGCATGCTGGTGACCTTCCACCGCATCCTCATCCCGAAGCCGGTCGTGCGAAGGCAGTTCTGAAGGGCGTCAGCGGCTAGCCTTGAGCCAGCGCAGCGCCGCGGCCTCGTCGGTGAAGCAGCGTGCGCGAAGGCCGCGGTTGGTCGCCACGTTCTCGATGAAGGCGAGCAGCTCGCTTTCCGGGTCTCCGAGGATGGCGACCTTGAAGGCCGAGATTCCGGATTTGGACGCGTTATCGGCGCGCGTGATCACCGACGCGTGATACGCGGGGTGATCGAGTCCCCGGATGTCGAAGAGGACGAGGGAAGCTCCCACCTCGCCGGCCTTGCGCACCGCGAGGGCGACGGCGTCGGCGCCCTGCGCGCCGGTGAAAGCGCCGCGAATCGCGATCCGCACGATGCCGTCGGTCACTACCGCGTCGTATTTTCGACTCATGCGGCATTCTGCGCGTTCCACGCGATGATCGTTTCCCGGTGGCCGGTGGCTCTTGACATGGAACGAACGATCGTGCTATTTTTAGGCCATGAACGCTGCCAGCCTCCTCGTGAGCAAGCCCACCAAGGGCGAAGAGACGCGTGTCCAGATCCTCGCCGCGGCGGTGGAGCAGGCGAGCGCGGGCGGGTTCGAGTCGCTCACCATCGGCACGCTCGCGGAAAAGACCGGGATGTCCAAGAGCGGGCTCTTCGCGCACTTCGGCTCGAAGCTCGAGCTTCAAATGGCGGCGCTGGACGAGGCGGCGCGGCAGTTCACCGAGGTGGTGTTCCTGCCGGCGCTGAAGGCGCCGCGCGGCGTGCGCCGCCTGAAGGCAATTTTCGAGGGGTGGCTCAACTGGCCGCAACGCCAGCGCCTTCCCGGCGGCTGCCCCATCGATGCCGCGACGCGCGAG
>DATBEA010000344.1:0-11684 GCA_036276215.1 Usitatibacter sp. | reverse complement strand
AGTCCGCGGCGACGAGGAGCGGGCCATCGCGTCCCATCCATGCGAGGCCGTACGACAGGCCCTCGACCCTTCCCACCTGGCGCGCGCTCGCGGGCTGCCCGCGCTCGACGATCCACGGCGCGCGATGGGTTTCGTTGCCGCGGAAGAATGCGATGCGCGTGCCGTCGGGGCTGAAGCGCGGCACGACGTCGTCCCCCAGGCCTTGTGGGCGCGTCGTGAGGGGTTGCGGGGTGCCGTTGCCGATCTCGAGCAACCAGAGCGTGTCGGGGTCCTGGCGCCGCGCCCTGCCCGAGAACGCGATCCAGCGCCCGTCGGCCGACAGGTCGAAGCGCGCCCGCGGCGACATCGCGCAGTCGAGGAGCACGCGCTCGATCCCGGTCGCGAGGTCGTGCTCGACGATGGCGCAGTCCGAGGCGCTTGCCTTCCAGTAGGCGAGGCGGTTCGCGTCGGGGAAGAAGACGGGGCTCATGCGAGTCTCGCTCGGCGCCCCGACCAGCCGCCGCGCGGCGCCATCCACCGACTGCACGGCGATCCGCGATCCGTCGCTATCGGCGAGCGCGAAAGCCACCCTCGTGCCGTCGGCCGAGAAGCGCGGCGAGAGCTCGGCCTGCGGGTCCGACGTGAAGGGGCGCGCGAGGGCGAGGCGCCGCTCGAGGTCCGCGGGGGAGGGCGCATTCGCCTGCACGCCCCACCAGGTGGCGATGCCGGCCGCCGCGGCCAGCAGGACGCCGGGAATCATCCATCGCACGCGGGGCCGCGAAGGGGTGGCGGGCGGGCTCGACGATGAAGGCAACTCGAGCTCGGACACCGGCGCCACGAGCCGATAGCCCAGCTTGGGAAGCGTCTCGATGTAGCGCGGGGAGCGGGGATCGTCGCCCAGCACGGTGCGCAGCTCCGCCATCGCGCGTGAGAGCACCTCGTCGTTCACCATGCGCCGGCGCCATACCTCCTCGAGCAGCGTCTCGCGCCGCACCACGGCGCCCGGCTCGGCCGCGAGCCGCAGGACGATGTCCATGAGCAGCGGGCGCAGGCGCTCGAGTCCGTGGCGGGTCCGGATCTCCCCGGATGCGGGCACGACCTCCACGTCGCCCATGCGGAAGGCGGTTTCGCGCTTCCAGGAGGTTTTCGGGAGGTCGGCGGCCACGGGTCGATTCTAAGAGACTTGGGCCCGGGCGCGCGCCGCCCGGGAGGAAGATCGGAGGGAAATCGGAGGTTCGTCCCCGGGCACGGCGCCCATCCGGCGGCGAGCATGGAAGCCCGATCCCCGCTGGAGAAGGCCCTTGTCCGCCCGACTGCTCGCCCTCCTCGCCCTCGCCGCGGCGCTTCCCGCAGCGGGGCAGACAACGTGCCCTTCGCGGCTCTTCGTGAGCGGATGGTTCTCCACGGTGCATGTATTCGACGCCTGCACCGGCGAGTACCTTCGCGACCTGGACTCGCGCTCGCGCCTCGCGGGGGCGATGGCGGTTCGCCTGGGCCCCGACGGGATGCTCTATGCGGTCGCGGAAACCACGGGCGTGGTCCAGAAATACCGCAACGACACGCTGGACTACGTCGGCATCTTCGCCGACGTGCCCAACATCGGCGCCACGGGGCTGCAATTCGACGCGGCGGGGATCGCGTATGTCGACGGATACGACAGCGACGACGTGAAGCGCTTCGATGCTTCCGGCAATCCGCTCGATGCTGCCGTCGCGCCGCGCGCCTCGGGACTCAACGGGCCCGACAACGGCATGATCTTCGCGCCCGACGGCAACCTCTACATACCGGGCTGGGATTCGCACAACGTCATCCGGTGGGATCCGCGCACCGGCCAGACGAGCGTGGCGGTGGCGGCGCGCACCGCGGGACTCTTCCACACGCGCGGCCTGCTCATGTCCCGCGACGGCGTGAACATGTTCATCACGAGCGAGGGATCCGGGACGGTCCTCGCATGGAACATGTCGACCGGCGCGGTCTCGGTGCTCGCCACCAACCTCGAAGGCCCCACGGGAATCGCGTACGGCATCGACGGCAAGCTGCTGGTCTCCAGCGGCAACGGCGTGGTGCGCGTGGATCCGGACACGGGCGAGCGCCTGGGCGTGTTCATCGCGCAAGGCGCGGGCGGCATCTCCGGGCAGGTGTTCCTCGCGGTCGTGCCCAGGGATCTCCCCGATGCCGCGCAGATCGGCACCCAGTATTGGGTCGTCGGCACCGCGGCCTTCAACGGGCGCGTCCTCGACCTGCAGGACGTCTACAGCGCCACCGGCGCCGAATTCGGCGCGGGGCTGCGATTCTCCGACCTCACCGTCAAGCGCTGGGGCTCGGTGCGCCTGGAGCTGACGGCGTGCGACCGCATGACCTTCACCTGGAAGTCATCGGGCGCCGGCACGGCGAGCTTCGGCGATGGAGGCTATCCGTTGCAGCGGCTCTTCGCCAACGAGGCGACCTCGCGTTGCCAGTCCGCGGGCGTCGACGCCGCCGACAAGAGCTGGGTCAACGGAGACTGGTTCGGCGGCGACGCGCACGCCGGCGAGGGTGTCCTCCTGCATCGGCGCGCCGACGGCACCACGTTCTTCGCGTGGTTCACCTATCAGCCGCTGCCCAACACGAACGCGGACCTCACGCAGGTCGGCACGCAATACTGGGTGGCGAGCGATGCGCCCCTCGTGGGACGCACCCTCTCGTTCGTGCTCAACAGCGCCACCGGGACCCACTTCGGGCCCTCGATGAGCTTCAGCGAGCTCACGCTGAAGCGCTGGGGCACGGCGACCCTCACGTTCACGAGCTGCTCCACGGCGGTGTTTTCATGGACATCGTCGGGGCCGCTCAGCGCCCGCTTCGGCGACGGCAGCTATCCGCTGCAGCGCTTCTTCGACGACGAGAGCTCGGTGCGATGCCAGCAGCAGGGCATGGACGCCGCCGACAAGAGCTGGATGAACGGGCAATGGTGGGGCGGCGACGCGCGCTCCGGGGAAGGGCTCTTCCTCGACCGGCGCTTCGACGATCGCGTCTTCGTCGCGTGGTTCACCCACCGGCCGCGGTGAGGGGAGGCTACGAGCCGCGCTGCTGCGGTGATTCCACGGTAGCGGCGAACATCACGCGCCGCCCGCGCACCAGCTGCTCGTAGCCGTCCTCCGGGGGATGGATCTGCGTCACGCCGGAGAAGCCGACCCGGCCCAGCATCCAGGCCAGGGCGGGAACGCTGGGTGCCAGGCAGATTCCGTGGATGCCGGTTTCCGGGCCCTCGGTCTCGTCGCTCTCGTCGAGGATCCCGAAGATCCCCTTCAGATCCCGCAGGTATTGGGTCGATCCCCACTCCACCTGGCCGGCGACGTGCGGCACCACCTGCGTCTCGACGATGAAGAGCCTGCGGGTGGCGGCGCGCGCAAGGCGTAGCGCGCGCACCGGGTTCTCGAGGTGGTAGAGCAGCCCGAGCATGAGCGTCACGTCGTGGACGCCGACGTCGCCGGCGCTCGCCTCCTCGAGGTCCAGGCGTCGCGTGGCAAGGGACTTCACGCCCAGGAGACCGGCCATCAGGCGCGCGTCGTCGAGATGGGATTCGCGCCCGTCGACGCCGAGCACCTCGGAGAAGCCGCGGCGCGCGAGGTTGATCGAGAACCAGCCCTGGTGGCAGGCCAGGTCCACGGCGGTGAGCCCGGAGCAGTCGCGCCCGACGAAGTGGTCGAGCACCGCGTCGACCATGCGCTGGCGCGTCGTGTGGATGTGCTCGACTCCGGCGGGCACGGCGGGGCGCGTGCGCGAGCCGTCGGGAAGGTCGAACTCGTAGAACCAGCGGCGCGAGCGCACCTTCTCGAGGAGCGCGGCGGTCGTGTCCACGCCTTGCGCCCTAATCCTTGCGGCGGTTCTCGCCCACCTTCACGATCTTCATCGTGTTGGTGCCGCCGGATTTGCCGATGGGCTCGCCGATCGTGAGCACGATGAGGTCGCCGGGCTTCACGACCTCGTTGGCGACCAGCACCGCCTCGGCCTCGGCAAGGAGCTCCTCGCGGTCGTGGCCCACGTACTTCACCATGAGCGGGAACACGTCGCGCAAGAGCGTGCAGCGGTAGCGCGTGAAGGTCTGCGCGGTGAGCGCGTAGATCGGCACGCCGCAATTCAGGCGCGACATCCAGAGCGCCGTCGAGCCCGATTCGGTGAGCGAGGCGATCGCCTTCACCTTGAGGTGGTAGGCGGTGAAGAGCGCCGCCATGGCGATGGACTGGTCCACGCGCGTGAAGACGCGGTCGAGGAACTCGCTCTCCAGCGTGACCGGGTGGGATTTCTCGGCCTCGATGCAGATGCGGTTCATCGCGGCGATGGTCTCCACGGGGTACATGCCGGAGGCCGATTCCGCGGAGAGCATCACGGCGTCGGTTCCGTCGAGCACCGCGTTGGCGACGTCGGAGACCTCGGCGCGCGTGGGCACGGGCGACGAGATCATCGATTCCATCATCTGGGTGGCGGTGATCGTGAGCTTGTTCAGCTCGCGCGCCTGCCGGATCATGCGCTTCTGCAGCGCGGGCACCGCGGCGTCTCCCACCTCGACGGCGAGGTCACCCCGCGCGACCATGATCCCGTCGCACGCCATCATGATGTCGGCCAGCGCCGGAATCGCCTCGGCGCGCTCGATCTTGGCGATCAGCATCGCGTGGCCGCCCGCCGCGCGCAGCAGCTCTCGCGCCATGTACATGTCCGCCCCGCTCTTCGGGAACGACACCGCGACATAGTCCACCTTCATCTGCGCGGCCGTGCGGATGTCGTCGATGTCCTTGGGCGTCAGCGCCGGCGCCGTGAGGCCGCCGCCCTGGCGGTTGATGCCCTTGTTGTTGGAGAGCGTGCCGCCGTGGCGCGTCACCGTGTGGATCTCGGTTCCCGACACGTTCACGACGTCGAGCACGATGCGCCCGTCGTCCAGCAGCAGCACATCCCCGGGCCGCACGTCGCGCGGCAAGTCCTTGTAGTCGAGGCCCACCCGGGTGGTGTCGCCCAGCGGGCACTCGGCGTCGAGGATGAACGGGTCGCCCGGCTTGAGCGCCACCTTGCCGTCCTTGAACTTGCCGACCCGAATCTTGGGGCCCTGCAGGTCGGCCATGATGCCGACGGCGCGGCCCACCTTGCGGCAGGTCTCGCGCACCAGCTCCGCGCGCTTCACGTGGTCCTCGGCCGTGCCGTGGGAGAAATTGAGCCGCACGACGTCGACTCCGGCGAGGAACATGCGCTCGAGCACCCCGGCCTCGGAAGACGACGGGCCGAGGGTCGCGACGATCTTGGTGGAGCGTTGGCCGATGCTCAAGGGGCGGATCCTCGCGCGCGTTCTTCCAGGATGGCCACCGCCGGAAGCGTCCTGCCCTCGAGGAACTCGAGGAAGGCGCCCCCGCCCGTGGAGATGTAGCCGATTCGGCCGGTCACGCCGTACTTCGCGATCGCGGCGAGGGTATCGCCACCGCCCGCGATCGAAAAACCGCTCGACGACGCGATGGCTTCGGCCACCGCGCGGGTGCCGTTGCCGAAGGCGTCGAACTCGAAGACGCCCACCGGGCCGTTCCAGACGATGGTGCCCGCGCCACGAAGGATCGCGCCGTACTGCTCGGCGGTGCGCGGGCCGATGTCGAGGATCAGGTCGTCGGCCTGCACGTCCTTCGCGGACCTGGGGAGCGCCGGCGAGTCGGCGGTGAAGGCTTTCGCGCACACCACGTCGGGCGGGATGGGCACGGCCGCACCCCTCGCGGACATCATCGCCATGATCTCCTTCGCCTCGGCCACGAGGCCGGCCTCCGCGAGCGACTTGCCGATGGGAAGGCCCGAAGCCAGCATGAACGTGTTCGCGATCCCCCCGCCCACGATGAGCTGGTCCACCTTCGCGGCGAGCGAGCGCAGGATCGAGAGCTTCGTGGAGACCTTCGAGCCCGCCACGATCGCCACCAGCGGGCGCTTCGGTTGCGCGAGCGCGCGGCCCAGCGCGTCCAGCTCTCCGGCGAGGAGCGGCCCCGCGCAGGCGACCTTCGCGAATTTCGCCACGCCGTGCGTGGAGGCTTCGGCCCGGTGCGCCGTGCCGAAGGCGTCGTTCGCATAGACGTCGCAAAGCGCCGCGTATTTCCGCGAGAGCGCCTCGTCGTCCTTCTTCTCGCCCTTGTTGAAGCGGCAGTTCTCCAGCAGCACCAGCTCGCCCGGCTTCACGTCGACGCCGTTCACCCAGTCGCGCTTCAGGGCGACTTCGCGCCCCAGCAGCTCTCCAATGCGCTTCGCCACGGGCGCCAGCGAATCGGCCTCGGAGAATTGGCCCTCCGTGGGGCGTCCCAGGTGCGAGGTGACCATCACGGCCGCGCCCTTGTCGAGCGCCATCTTCATCGCGGGGATGGAGGCGCGGACGCGCGTGTCGTCGGTGATGGCACCGGCGTCGTCCTGCGGGACGTTCAGGTCCGAGCGAATGAAGACACGCTTGCCGCGCGCCTCCTGGCGGTCCAACGTGAGGACGTTCACGCGGCTTCCTCGCGCGCGGCGGCGCGGGCGCGCGATTCCTCCAGGCTCGCGGCGAGCTCGCGCGTGATCCGGCTGCCGGTCGTCTGGAAGAGGAACGGGAAGATCCCGTGGAGCAGGGCGGCCAGGCCGCCCACGGTCATCTTCGCTCCGTAGCGGCAGGCGAAGAGGCCATGCTCCAGGTAGCCTTCGCCCACCGAGCTCGGGTGGGCGGTGAACGGGTTCTTCACTTCGCCTGCATGAGCGCGACGGCGACATCGAGCATCCGATTGGAGAAGCCCCACTCGTTGTCGTACCAGCTGCATACCTTCACCAGCCGGCCCGACACCTTCGTGCAGGTCGCGTCGAAGATCGCCGAGCGCGGATCGTGGTTGAAGTCCACGGAGACGAGCGGCGCCGTGCTGTAGCCGAGGAGGCCCTTCAGCTCGCCCGCCTCGCTCGCCTTCTTCATGATCGCGTTCACCTCGTCCACCGTGGTGTCGCGCGCGGCGATGAACGAAAGGTCCACGAACGACACGTTGATGGTGGGCACGCGAATCGAGAAGCCGTCGAGCTTGCCGTTCAGGTCCGGCAGCACCAGCCCGACCGCGGCGGCGGCGCCGGTCTTGGTCGGGATCATGGAGTGCGTGGCCGAGCGGGCGCGGCGCAGGTCCTCGTGATAGACGTCGGTGAGCACCTGGTCGTTGGTGTAGGCGTGAATGGTGGTCATGAGGCCGTTCAGCACGCCGATGGCTTCGTGCAGGGGCTTCACCGTGGGCGCGAGGCAATTGGTGGTGCACGATGCGTTGGAGATCACCGTATGGGACGCCTTCAGCGTCCCGTGGTTCACTCCGTACACGACGGTCGCGTCCACGTCCTTGCCGCCGGGTGCCGAGATGATGACTTTCTTGGCCCCGCCCTTCAGGTGCGCGGAGGCCTTCTCCTTCGTCGTGAAGAAGCCGGTGCTCTCCAGGACCACGTCCACGCCGAGGCCGCCCCAGGGGATCTGCGCCGGGTCGCGCTGCGCGAAGACCTTGATGCGGTCGCCGTCCACGACCATGTGGTCGCCGTCCACCTCGACCTTGCCGGGGAACTTGCCGTGCGTGGTGTCGTAGCGCGTGAGGTGTGCGTTGGTCTCGGCCGGGCCGAGGTCGTTGATCGCGACGATGGCGAGATCGTGCTTCTTTCCGCCTTCGTAGTGCGAGCGCAGGATGTTGCGGCCGATGCGGCCGTAGCCGTTGATGGCGACGCGGACGGTCATGGATGGGCTCTCGTGGTGGAAATTGCGGCGGGGAAACTTCCATTTTAGCCCAACGCCGCGGGCCGACCGCCTCACTCCTCGTGGGCGATGAGACCCGTCAGGTCTTCCCAGCCATAGGCGATCTCGGCGAAGTCGAACTTGCCGAGCCGCTCGGATTTCTGCGCCATCTCCTCGCCGCCGATGGCGCTGTAGAACATGCGCGCGCGGTTGGCCTTGAGGACCCAGAGGAAGAAACCGAAGAAGCCGCGCCGCGCGAAATGCCGCGCGCAGGCGCGAAGGAGCTCGCGCCCGACGCCGCGGCGCTGGCTCGCCTGCAGGACGTAGAGCGCGTAGACCTCGGCGTCGAGGTTGCGCACCGGCTCGCGCGCGGGGCCGCACGAAGCGAAGCCGATCACTTGTCCCGCGCGTTGCGCGACGAAAGTCGCGCCGTCGGCGCCCGGGCGCTCGAGGCGCCGGCGCCAGGCGATCGCATCGCGCGTGCCTGCGTGGCTCGCGATCACCTCGAGGGGAAGGATCCCCGCGTAGCTCGTGCGCCACGACTCGCGCTGCACGCGCGCGACGGCCTCGGCGTCCTGCGGCCCCGCGGCGCGGATCGACAGGCGGGCGTCGAGGTCAGACAACGCGGCGCACCGCCTCGGCCACGTGCGCCGCGTCGATGCCGAAGAACTTGAAGAGGTCGGCCGCGGGAGCGGACTCCCCGAAGCGGTCGATGCCCACCACGCCGCCCTCCAGCCCCACGTACTTGCGCCAGTAGTCGGTCACTCCCGCTTCCACGGCCACGCGCGGCATGCCCTTGGGAAGCACGGATTCCCGCCAGGCCGCGTCCTGCCGGTCGAAGGCCGCGGTGCAGGGCATGGAGACCACGCGCACCGCCACGCCCGACTCGGCGAGGTTCTTCTGGGCTGCGAGCGCCACGGAGACTTCCGAGCCCGTGGCGATGATCGCGGCGCGTGCCTTGCCGGAGGCCTCCGAAGCCACGTAGCCGCCGCGGGCGATGGCCGCGATCGCCGCGTCGTCGCGCTTCACGTGGGGCAGGTTCTGGCGCGAGAGCACGAGCGAGGTGGGGCCGGTGCGCCGCTCCAGCGCCGCGCGCCACGCGACCGCCGTCTCCACCGCGTCGCAGGGACGCCAGACGTCCATGTTGGGGATGAGGCGAAGGCTGGAGACGTGCTCGACGGGCTGGTGGGTGGGCCCGTCCTCGCCCAGGCCGATGGAATCGTGGGTGAAGACGAAGATGTTGCGCGCCTTCATGAGCGCGGCCATGCGAAGCGCGTTGCGGGAGTAGTCCGAGAAGGTGAGGAACGTGCCCGAGAAGGGGATGAACCCGCCATGCAGGGCGACGCCGTTGCAGATGGCGGACATTCCGAACTCGCGCACGCCGTAATGGATATAGTTGCCCGCTTCCGTCGCCGTGACGGTCTTGCAACCCGGCCAGTTCGTGAGGTTGGAGCCGGTGAGGTCGGCCGAGCCGCCGAGGAGCTCGGGCAGGCTCGGGGCGAGCGCCTCGAGGGCGCCTTGCGAGGCCTTGCGACTGGCGATCGACTCGGCCTTCTCGTTTGCCCTGGCGACGAGCGCCGCGGCGGCCTGCGCGAATTCCGGCGGCAGCTCGCCCGCCATGCGGCGGCGGAATTCGGCGGCGAGCTCGGGATATTCCTTCGCGTAGGCGGCGAACCTCGCATTCCAGTCATCCTCGAGCGCGCGGCCCTTCGCGGTCGCGTCCCATGCGCGGTAGACGTCCGCAGGGATCTCGAAGGCCGGATATTTCCAGCCGAGGGCCTCGCGGGCGGCGGCCACCTCGGCGGCGCCCAGCGCCTCGCCGTGCGCCTTGGCGGTGCCCGCGCGCGTGGGCGCGCCCTTGCCGATGATCGTCTTGCAGCAGAGGAGCGTGGGCTTCGTGGAGGCCTGCGCCTTCGCGATCGCCGCGACGAGCGCCTGCGAATCGTGCCCGTCGAGGTTCGGGATCACGTTCCATCCGTAGGCTTCGAATCTCCTGGGCGTGTCGTCGCGGAACCACCCCTCGACTTTGCCGTCAATAGATATTCCGTTGTCGTCGTAGAAGGCGATGAGCTTGGGCAGCCCGAGGGTCCCGGCGAGCGAGCAGGCCTCGTGGGAAATGCCTTCCATGAGGCATCCATCACCGGCGAAGACGTAGGTGTGGTGGTCGACGATGGTGTGCCCCGGGCGGTTGAAGCGCGCGGCGGCAAGGCGCTCGGCGAGCGCGAATCCCACGGCATTCGCCAGGCCCTGGCCCAGCGGGCCCGTCGTCGTTTCCACGCCGGGCGTGTAGCCGAACTCGGGATGGCCGGGCGTCTTCGAATGAAGCTGCCGGAACCGGCGCAGCTCCTCCATGGGAAGGTCGTAGCCCGTGAGGTGGAGCAGGGCGTACTGGAGCATCGAGCCGTGGCCGTTGGACAGCAGGAAGCGATCGCGGTCGGGCCAGTGCGGGTTCTTCGGGTTGTGGCGCAGGAAGTGGCGCCACAGCGCCTCGGCGATCTCGGCCATGCCCATCGGCATGCCCGGGTGGCCGGAATTGGCCTGCTGGACCGCGTCCATCGCGAGCGCCCGGATGGCGTTCACGACGTCGGCGTGCGTAGCTGCTGTGGAAGGCGTGTCGGGCATGGGATTTCCGGCGCGGACGAGCGAAAAAACGCCCGAAAGGACTGTACGTAGCAAGAAGTATGCGATTATACTTGCGCACTTTTTCACCGCGATATTTTTCGCTTGGGTAAACCTCTGCAAAGAGAAAGAGAAGGACTGCACCCGCCGCCCTGGGTTTGAGGGCGTCCCGCCATCGGCGGAACGCCCGAGGTCGCGCGCACAGTCCCACTTTCTCTCGCGGACTTTTGCTTGGAAGGGGGTATCGAAGTGAAGGGACTGCACATCATTGCCGACCTGTACAACTGCCAGAAGGGCGAGCTGCTGCACTCGTCCCGCAAGCTCCGCGACCTCTGCGTCAACGCCTGCACCGACGTAGGCCTTACCGTCCTCGGAGACCATTTCTACCAGTTCGACGGCCTTGATGGCGGCCAGAACGGCGGCGCCACCGGCGCGGTCGTGCTCGCCGAGTCCCACCTCGCGATCCATACCTGGCCCGAGCGGGCCGGCGCCACGCTGGACATCTACGTCTGCAACTTCACGGCCGACAACACCGACAAGGCCGAGGCGGTCTTCGACAAGCTCGTGAAGGCGCTCAAGCCCGGCGACATGATGGTCGAGCGCGTGATACGCGGGCGCGAGCTTCCCCTCAAGAAGCGAGTCGCGTAGCGACGCGGTGGCCGAGAAGATCTTCGAGCGGCTCACCGCGACGAGCGGCGCCTACTTCGAAGGCACGCTCCTGGAGCGCCGCCAGACCCCGTTCCAGCTCCTCGAGGTGTACGACACGCCCGACCTGGGCCGCATCTTCCGCCTCGACGGCTGCAACATGACGAGCGAGAAGGACGAGTTCTTCTACCACGAGAACCTGGTCCATCCCGCCGCGGTCGCCCACCCGGCGCCGCGCCGCGCGCTCGTGATCGGCGGCGGCGACGGCGGCTCCTCGGAGGAGCTGCTCAAGCACTCGACCCTCGAGCAGGCGCACATGGCCGAGCTCGATCCGGTCGTGATCGAGATTTCCAGGGCGCGCTTCGCCGCCGTGCACCGGGGCGTGTTCGACAATCCGCGGCTCAAGGTCACCGTGGGCGACGGCCTCGCCTACCTGCGCGAAACCAGCATGCGCTACGACCTGGTCTGCATGGACCTCACCGACCCCGTGGGGCCGTCGGTGGAGCTCTACTCCGCCGCGACCTTTTCGCTCGCCAAGCGCGCCATGAGCGCCAACGGCGCGCTCACGCTGCATATCGGCTCGCCCGTCTCGCACCCGGAGCGGGTGCGCTCCACGCTCGGCAACCTTCGCCAGATCTTCAGGAAGGTGACGCCGTACTTCGTGCACATCCCGATCTACGGCTCGATCTGGGGTTTCGCGTGCGCCTCCGACGAGATCGACCCGCGC
>DATBEA010000343.1:0-2410 GCA_036276215.1 Usitatibacter sp. | reverse complement strand
CCTACTCGCTGCTGCAGCCGCGCATCGCCAAGGACCTTCGCAACGACAAGGTCCAGGCCCTCGAAGCCGGCGCGCCCGAGATCATCGCCACCGCGAACATCGGCTGCCTCTCGCACATCCATTCCGTCGCGAGGGTCCCGGTGCGCCACTGGATCGAGCTGCTCGACGCACGCCTCGCCTAGCGGGGCTTGTCCTCCCGGGCACCGCTAGCGGCGGTACAGGATGAACATCTCGCCCTTGTCGCCGGGGCGCGAGCCGCGCCAGGCCTCGACCCATCCGGGCAGCGGCGGCTGGGTGCGCAGCGGCGAGGCTTGCACGAGGAGCGCGCGGCAGCTCGAGCCCACCGGGTCGTCCTCGCGCACCGTGCGGATCGACGCGAAGTAGTCGAGGAGCGCACGTTGCGGGTCGCCCAGGCCGCGGCGCGCGATGCAGTTGGGCGCGGGCGAGAGCTGCGCCGCGATCCGCGCGGCGACGCTGCGGTAGCTTCGCGCCTGGTCCACGAGCGGCAGCCCCAGCGTCATCACCAGCATCCACACCATCGTGATGCCGGCCGCCCAGTTCACGAGCGCGCGCCGCGTCGAGCGAAGCGACCGCGCCACCACCACGACCCAGATGAGCGTGAGGAGCGAGGCGAGCGCGAAGGCCACGAAGCTGAACGGGTAGCGGAAGCCCGGCACCTCCCGGGCGAGCAGGGCGGCGATGGCCTCGGGTTGGCCCGTCATGGCGGCGACGTACGCGATCCACAAGGCGATCCCCATGGAGAGGAAGGTCATCATCCCGAACCAGTCGAGCGCGCTCGCCGCGCCGCGCGGCAGCGAATCGAGCTCCGCCACGCCGAGGAGCGCGAGCGGCAGCAGGAGCGCGAGGCCGTTGGCCACGCGGGCGTCCCCGAAGACCGAGGTCACCAGGTAGAAGGCGACGAACGCCACCAGCGGCAGCATGAGGTCGCGCCGCTGCGTGAGGGTGTGGCGCGCGCGATAGAGCGTCCAGGCGGCGAGCGGCCACGCGGGCCACGCGTACCACGGCATGATCCGCGTGAAGTAGAGGATCTCGCCCGGCGTGTCGCGGTCGATGCGCTCCGACCAGCGGGAGGCCGTGGCGTGGTCCAGCCAGATCGGCAGCGCGCCCGGCGCGCCGCTCGCGAGCATGAGCGGCCAGAGGGCGAGCAGCGGCGCCGCAACGGCCATGGCGATGGCCACCGTGCCCGCGTACTGGCGGGTGCGCCAGAAGGGGCTCGCCGCGGGCAGCGCCGCCATCGTGGCCACCAGGATCCCGGCGGGAAGGAAGCCGTTGCCGAGGAAGCCCACGCCGATGCCTGCCCCGGCGAGCGCCCCGCCCAGCCACGGCCGGCGCGACGAGAGCACGAGCCCGTAGAGGCCGAGTGCGACGCCCGTGAGGCCTGCCAGGTCGGGCAGCATCTCGTGGGCGTGGGGCAGCAGGCCCAGGCAGCCGATGAAGAGGAGCACGGCGAGCCGAAGGCCCCCACGAAGCTCCAGGCTCGTCGCAGAGACGAGCGCCAGCGTGGCCGCCATGAAGACACCTGCCGCGAGCCGCGCGGCGTCGTGCACCGCCATGAAGCCGCCGAAGGCCTTCGCGAGGAGCGCGGCCACCCACATGAAGAGCGGGGCCTTGTCGAGGTAGGGCTCGCCCGCGAGGCGGAAGGTCACCCAATCGCCGGTGCGCAGCATGTCCGTCACCACGCCGAAGGCGATCGCCTCGTCGTACTTCCACGGATCGTGCCCGACCAGCCCCGGCACCAGCCACGCGAAGCACACGACCAGGAAGAGCGCGGTCTTCACCGGCGTGCGAGTCCCGTCGAAGGACAACGGGGTGAGGCCCCAATTCACGCGCGGGCTGTCCGCTTCACTCGACATGGTTCACGAAATTGGGGTCCGACCCCGGAGTTTGAGCGCACCGTTTGCAGTCATTAAAACAAAAAAGGCAGCCCGGGGGCTGCCTTTCGTCGGGCGGGCGGGGGACTACTCGGCCGCCTTGGCCGTTCCCTTGCGCGCGTAGCGCTTCTTGAACTTGTCGACGCGGCCAGCGGTATCCACGATCTTCTGCTTGCCCGTGTAGAAGGGATGCGACTCGGCGGAGATCTCGATCTTGTAGACCGGATATTCCTTGCCGTCCTTCCACTTGATCGTCTCGTTGGTCGCGACCGTGGAGCGGGTCACGAAGCCGAAATCGCAGCTGGTGTCGAGAAACACGACCTCGCGGTAGTTGGGGTGGATGCCGTCTTTCATGGTGTTCGCCTTGTGGGTGGGCACGGACTTTTTGGTGACTTAAGGTGCCCGGGAAAGATCGATTATCCCAGAAAACCCCAATGAAAGCAAGGGGTTGTTACCGCGCCTTGTGTAGGCCCAGGTATTTGAGCGGACAGGGTTTTTTGGCCCGGACCATGCTTTGC